>JARDZH010000054.1 GCA_029240955.1 Pseudomonas sp.
CCGAGGGCTTTACTGCATGTCGAAAGAAGACAGCTTCGAAATGGAAGGCACTGTCGTCGACACCCTGCCCAACACCATGTTTCGTGTGGAGTTGGAAAACGGGCACGTCGTAACCGCGCATATCTCCGGCAAGATGCGCAAGAACTACATCCGTATTCTGACCGGTGACAAGGTGCGTGTAGAACTGACGCCCTATGACTTGAGCAAAGGGCGTATCACCTACCGCGCTCGTTAAGCAAGCATTGACAAAAACGCCCGGCGATTGCCGGGCGTTTTTGTGTGTCCGGCAGATTACCGGACCTTGTCAGGCGATACCGCCCTGCTCCGCACCTGACAGCTGCGCGGAGCCGGGCGAATCTGTCAGGCCATCTCCGCCGTGGTCTCGAACTCGAACGTGATCTCGCCATCCTTCACGTCGACATGCACGATGCCGCCATGCTCGGAAAGCTCGCCGAACAGAATTTCCTCCGCCAGCGGCCGCTTGATCTTGTCCTGAATCAACCGCGCCATCGGGCGAGCACCCATCGCCGCATCGTAGCCGCCTTGCGCCAGCCAGCTGCGCGTCGCGTCGGACACCTCGAGCAGCACGCGTTTGTCTTCCAGCTGCGCCTGGAGCTCGGTGAGGAACTTGTCCACCACGCTCTTGATGACTTCGTGGCTCAGACGACCGAACTGGATGATGGTGTCCAGGCGGTTGCGGAATTCCGGCGTGAAGCTCTTCTTGATGACTTCCATCGCATCGGAGGAGTGATCCTGATGCGTAAAGCCGATCGAAGCCCGCGCTGCGGATTCCGCACCCGCGTTGGTGGTCATGATCACGATCACATTGCGGAAGTCCGCCTTGCGCCCGTTGTTGTCGGTCAGCGTCCCGTGGTCCATCACCTGCAACAGCAGGTTGAAGACTTCCGGATGCGCCTTCTCGATTTCATCGAGCAGCAGTACGCAATGTGGCTGACGGGTAATGGCTTCGGTCAACAGACCGCCCTGATCGAAACCGACGTAGCCCGGAGGCGCACCGATCAGACGTGAAACGGTATGCCGCTCCATGTACTCGGACATGTCGAAACGAATCAGCTCGACACCCAGCGCTTTGGCCAGCTGACGCGCCGCTTCGGTCTTGCCGACGCCTGTGGGACCTGCGAACAGGAACGAGCCCACGGGTTTGTCCGGCGACTTGAGACCTGCACGAGACAGCTTGATCGCCGTCGACAGAGAATCGATCGCCGCGTCCTGACCGAACACCGTCAGCTTCAGATCGCGCTCCAGGTTACGCAGCAGCTCCTTGTCGGAACTGTTGACGTGCTTTGGCGGAATACGCGCGATCTTGGCAACGATGTCTTCGACCTGCGGAACATCGATGCGCTTGACGCGCTGCTCGACCGGCTGCAGACGCTGGAAAGCGCCCGCCTCGTCGATCACGTCGATCGCCTTGTCAGGCATGTGACGATCATTGATGTAACGCGAAGCCAGCTCGGCAGCGGCGCGCAGCGCTTCGTCGCTGTATTCGATGCTGTGGTGCTGTTCGAAACGACCTTTCAGGCCGCGAAGGATGCCGATGGTGTCTTCGACCGAAGGCTCGGACACATCGACCTTCTGGAAACGCCGCGCCAGCGCGCGATCCTTCTCGAAGATCCCGCGGAATTCCTGGAACGTGGTCGAGCCGATGCAGCGGATGTCGCCCGAAGACAACAACGGCTTGAGCAGGTTGGACGCGTCCATCACCCCGCCCGACGCAGCGCCTGCACCGATGATGGTGTGTATCTCGTCGATGAACAGGATGGCGTGCGGACGCTTGCGCAGTTCGTTGAGCAGCGCCTTGAAGCGCTTCTCGAAATCGCCGCGGTATTTGGTGCCGGCCAGCAGCGCGCCAAGGTCCAGCGAGTAGACGACGCTGTTGGCAAGCAGATCCGGCACCTGGTTGTCGACGATGCGCTTGGCCAGACCTTCGGCGATGGCGGTCTTGCCGACACCGGCTTCGCCGACCAGCAACGGGTTGTTCTTGCGACGACGCGCCAGAATCTGAGCCACGCGCTCGACTTCGTTTTCACGGCCGACCAGCGGGTCGATGCGCCCCTGGCGCGCCAACTCGTTCAGATTGCTGGCATAGGCATCCAGAGGATTGCCTGAGGATGATGCTTCGCCGCCCTCGTCGTCCTGCATATCTTGCTCACCTTCGGAAGAGTGTTCGCCATGCCCCGGAACCTTGGAGATCCCGTGGGCGATGTAGTTGACGACATCAATTCGAGCAACGCTCTGTTGCTTGAGCAGGAAGACGGCCTGACTTTCCTGTTCGCTGAAAATCGCGACCAGCACGTTCGCGCCTGTGACTTCACGTTTGCCGGAGCTCTGGACGTGGAATACGGCACGTTGCAGCACGCGTTGAAACCCGAGCGTCGGCTGGGTTTCACGATCCTCGTCGTGGACGGGAATCAGCGGTGTGGTGGAGTCGATGAACTCCTGCAGGTCATGCTTGAGCTTATCGAGGTTGGCGCCGCAGGCACGCAAGACAGTGGCTGCAGCCTCATTGTCCAATAGAGCCAGGAGAAGGTGCTCGACCGTCATGAACTCATGACGCTTGGAGCGCGCTTCCTTGAAGGCTAGATTGAGGGTGACTTCGAGCTCACGGTTTAACATAGCTTCACCTCATACCCAAGTGGCCGGCGTTTAACCGTCCTTCTCGATCTCACAGAGTAGTGGATGCTGGCTCTCCCTGGCGTATTGGTTGACCTGCATTGCCTTGGTCTCGGCGATGTCGCGGGTAAACAATCCACATACTGCCCGTCCCTCTGTATGGACGGCCAGCATGACCTTGGTGGCCAGCTCACGATTCAGGTTAAAAAACACCTCAAGTACTTCGACGACGAAGTCCATGGGCGTGTAGTCATCGTTAAACAAAACCACCTTGTACATCGGTGGAGCCTGCAGGGTCGGCTTGGCGTCCTGCACTGCGATGCCAGCCGAGTCGTCCTCGTGTGACTGCGGACCATCCTGATTTGATGTTAGTCGAATCTTGCTGATTGGTTGCATGAAAGAAATGTTCGTTCAAAGGGCGGATTGAGCAATCGATCACAGCCGGACCGCGTTTATGAAAAAGGTCTGCCGCGTGACCTTGACTATCAGCTAAACGGTGTTACAAACAATAGAACCCACATTGGGTAAAAAGGGTCCGCGCAGTCAACCAAAATTTTTTCGGTCAGGCGGATTGAGGTGGATGATACTCCAGACGGAGTCCTTTGCAGAGGGATATGGCTATGCTCAGTGGTAAAGTCAAGTGGTTCAATAATGCAAAAGGCTATGGATTCATCCTGGCCGATGGCAGGGATGAAGATCTGTTCGCGCATTACTCGGCGATCAACATGGATGGTTACAAAACTCTCAAAGCAGGCCAGCCGGTCAACTTCGAGATCATCCAGGGCCCGAAAGGGTTGCATGCTGTCAACATCTCGCCCGCCGCAGCAAGCGTTGGCGCCGCGGCAGATGTTTCGATTACGACTCCCAAAACTTCGAACGTGCCAGCCTGAGGCGAGCCACCACAAACGCCAGCCATAGTTGAGCAGCCGACCCGGGTTCGCCCGGGTCAGTTGTTCAGGGGTTATGCCCCTCTCTCACATGTGCGCGATCAGCGCATCACCGAACGCCGAAGACGATAACAGTGTCGCGCCTTCCATCAAGCGTTCGAAATCATAGGTAACCGTCTTGGCCGATATCGCGCCGTTGGTGCCCTTGATGATCAGGTCCGCAGCTTCGGTCCAGCCCATGTGCCGCAGCATCATTTCTGCAGAAAGAATCAGCGAGCCGGGATTGACCTGATCCTTGCCGGCATATTTGGGCGCCGTCCCATGGGTCGCCTCGAACATCGCCACAGTGTCCGACAGGTTCGCACCCGGAGCGATGCCGATCCCGCCCACCTCCGCGGCCAGCGCGTCGGACAGATAGTCGCCGTTGAGATTGAGCGTGGCGATCACGTCGTACTCGGCCGGGCGCAGCAGAATCTGCTGGAGCATGGCGTCGGCGATCGCGTCCTTGACCACCACTTCCCTGCCAGTTCTCGGATTGTTGAAGCGCATCCAGGGTCCGCCATCGAGCAGCGTTGCGCCGAACTCTTCAGCGGCGATCTCGTAAGCCCATTCCTTGAAGGCGCCCTCGGTGAATTTCATGATGTTGCCTTTGTGCACGATGGTCAGCGACTGCCGGTCGTTGTCGACCACGTACTGCAGAGCCTTGCGCGCCAGACGCCGCGTGCCTTCTCTGGACACCGGCTTGACGCCGATGCCGCAGTCTTCCTCGAAGCGGATCTTGGTAACGCCCATTTCCTCCTTCAGAAAGCGGATGACTTTCTGCGCCTCCGCAGAACCGGCCTTCCATTCGATGCCTGCGTAAATGTCCTCTGAGTTCTCACGAAAGATCGTCATGTCCACGTCGCCCGGCTTTTTCACCGGGCTCGGCACGCCTTCGAACCAGCGCACCGGGCGCAGACAGACATACAGGTCCAGCTGCTGGCGCAGCGCGACGTTCAGTGACCGGATGCCGCCGCCAACCGGCGTGGTGAGCGGGCCTTTGATGGATACGACGTAATCCTTGACCGCCGCGAGGGTTTCCTCCGGCAACCAGGTGTCCTGATCGTAGATCTGGGTGGCCTTTTCGCCTGCGTAGACTTCCATCCAGGAGATCCGGCGCTGATCGCCATACGCTTTGCTGACGGCGGCATCCACGACCTTGATCATCACCGGCGTGATGTCGATGCCGATTCCGTCGCCTTCTATGAAGGGAATGATGGGGTTGTCGGGCACGTTCAGAGAGTGATCGGCGTTGACAGTGATCTTCTCGCCGGCGGCGGGTATTTTTATTTTCTGATATCCCATGCTGAACTCCGGTTGCGTCGGTTGGACAACGTGACAGCAGTTGAGCGTAGTCAGCGCTCAAGGCCGTGGCAAACGCAGCCCCGCCCGCGCCGACCGGCCGCAAAGCTGCACAGACAAGGGACCTGGGGCTTTGGCTTCGACCAACGGCCAATGGTCGCGATTCGTCAGCTCGCATAGCATTAATGCTTGGCGCCAAGGGTTTGATATACTCGCGACGTGACCGCAGAGTCATAAAGGCTGATCCGTCTGCAACCGGACTCTCAGCCTTATATAGGCGTCGGACGACTGAACCCGACGGCGTAACGCTCGACTGATGCACCCGACATCACCGCGAATCAACCTCGACCCAGGCTCATGATGCATCGTGGGCAAGAGTGCATACCCTGCGCGTATCGAGATTTTGTGCATGCTCAGCAAAACAGAGAGTTAATACGAATGTCCAACCGCTCGAAGATCATCTATACCTTCACCGACGAAGCTCCGGCCCTCGCCACCTATTCCCTGCTGCCTGTCATCGAAGCCTTCACCGCCTCCTCCGATATCGACGTCGAAACCCGTGATATCTCTCTGGCAGGTCGTGTGCTTTCCAGCTTCCCGGAATCGCTGGGTGCCGAGCAACAAGTGCCGGATCATCTCGCCGAGTTGGGCAAACTGGCCACAACGCCGGAAGCCAACATCATCAAGCTGCCGAACATCAGTGCTTCGGTACCGCAACTCAAGGCAACGATCAAGGAGCTTCAGGACAAGGGTTTCAACATTCCCGACTATCCTGAAAACCCGACCACCGATGCGGAAAAAGACGCTCGCGCCCGCTACGACAAGGTCAAAGGCAGCGCCGTGAATCCGGTTCTGCGCGAAGGCAACTCTGACCGCCGTGCCCCGCTGTCGGTCAAGAACTACGCGCGCAAGCACCCGCACAAGATGGGCGCCTGGACCGCAGACTCCAAGGCCCACGTCGCGCACATGAGCAGCGGCGATTTCTACGGCAGCGAAAAGGCCGCACTGGTCGAAGCTGACGACAGCGTCAAGATCGAACTGATCGCTCAGGATGGCACCAGCACCGTTCTGAAGGAAAAAACGGCCGTCAAGGCAGGCGAAGTCATCGACTGCTCGGTCATGAGCAAGAAAGCGCTGCGCAGCTTCATCGCCGCCGAGATCGAAGACGCCAAGAAACAAGGCGTACTGTTCTCCGTGCACCTGAAAGCCACCATGATGAAAATCTCCGATCCGATCATGTTCGGTCAGATCGTCGAAGAGTTTTATCAGGATGCGCTGACCAAGCACGCTGACACCCTGAAGCAGATCGGCTTCAACCTGAACAACGGTATCGGCGACCTGTACGACCGCATCGGCAGTCTGCCGGCCGACAAGCAGGCTGAAATCAAGGCCGATATGCAAGCCGTATACGCCGTTCGCCCACAACTGGCGATGGTCAATTCCGACAAGGGCATCACCAACCTGCACGTGCCAAGCGACGTGATCGTCGACGCATCGATGCCGGCCATGATCCGCGACTCCGGCAAGATGTGGGGCGCCGATGGCCAGCTGCATGACGCCAAGGCCGTCATCCCGGATCGCTGCTACGCCACCATCTATCAAGCGGTCATCGACGACTGCAAGAAGAACGGTGCTTTCGACCC
This sequence comes from Pseudomonas sp., assembly GCA_029240955.1. The sequence goes on from JARDZH010000054.1 coordinate 6,503, forward strand.
GACCACCATGGGCAGCGTGCCGAACGTTGGCCTGATGGCTCAGAAGGCCGAGGAATACGGCTCGCACGACAAGACTTTCCAGATCCAGTCCGCCGGTGTGGTTCGGGTAACCGACAGCAAGGGCAATCTGGTCATGGAGCAGAACGTCGAAGCGGGCGATATCTGGCGCATGTGCCAGGCCAAGGACGCGCCGATCCAGGACTGGGTCAAATTGGCCGTCAACCGCTCGCGCGCCAGCAACACACCAGCCGTTTTCTGGCTGGACCCGGCTCGTGCCCACGATGCCGTGATGATCGAGAAAGTTCGCAAGTACCTGCGTGACCACGACACTGCAGGCCTGGACATCCAGATCCTGTCGCCGGTCGAGGCCATGAAGCTGACCCTCGAGCGCACCCGCGCCGGTCAGGACACCATTTCGGTGACCGGTAACGTATTGCGCGACTACCTGACTGACCTGTTCCCGATCATGGAGCTGGGCACCAGTGCCAAGATGCTGTCCATCGTGCCGCTGATGAACGGCGGTGGTCTGTTCGAAACCGGCGCAGGCGGTTCCGCTCCGAAGCACGTTCAGCAGTTCGTGGAAGAAAACTTCCTGCGCTGGGATTCGCTGGGCGAGTTCCTCGCGCTGGCCGCCTCGCTGGAACACCTGGGCAACGCCTACAACAACCCCAAGGCGCTGGTTCTGTCCAAGACTCTGGACCAGGCTACCGGTGAGTTCCTGGATCGCAACAAGTCGCCTTCGCGCAAAGTCGGCAGCATCGACAACCGCGGCAGCCACTTCTACCTGACCCTGTTCTGGGCTCAGGCTCTGGCAGCTCAGGATGACGACGCGGCCCTCAAGGCGCAGTTCGCTCCGCTGGCAAAAACCCTGACCGACAACGAAGAGAAGATCGTTGCCGAGCTCAACGCTGTGCAGGGCAAGCCTGTGGAAATTGGTGGCTACTATTTCACCAACGCCGAACTGACCAGCAAAGCCATGCGCCCAAGCGCAACCTTCAACGCGGCCATCGCCGCGCTGTAACCCGCTGAGCCTGTCTCACGAACCCCGGCCTTGCGCCGGGGTTTGTGTTTCTGCGCGACCGAAAACTCTGGCAGTATGCCTTTTCAATCCGGCCACGAACGAGGAACGAGATTCATGGACTGGCAAGCACACGTTACCGTCGCCACCATCGTCGAAGACCATGGGCGATTCCTGTTCGTTGAAGAACTCAAGCAGGGCCGAGCGGTACTCAACCAGCCCGCCGGACATCTGGACCCCAATGAAAGCCTGCAGCGCGCCGCCGTCCGCGAAACCCTTGAGGAAACCGGCTGGGACGTGGAGCTGACCGGCGTGGTCGGCATTTACCTGTATACCGCGCCCAGCAACGGCGTGACCTATCAGCGCATCTGCTTTGCCGCCAACGCCCTGCGCCACCATGCGGATTACGCGCTGGACGACGGCATCATCGGCCCGGTCTGGCTGACTCGCGACGAGCTGATCGCCCAGCAGGAACGCTGGCGCAGCGAGCTGGTGCTGCGTTGTGTGGACGATTACCTGGGTGCAGAACGCTTCAGTCTGGACCTGCTTCGCGACAAGGCGTGAGACTCCAGGCCGCCAGCCTGTTAGAATCGCGTCCTTTTAAAGGCCAGCCGTCGAATCCCCATGCGTGATCCAGCCCTTTCCAGCTCAGACAAGAAGCGCGTCATCGTCGGCATGTCCGGCGGCGTGGATTCTTCCGTTTCCGCCGTTCTGCTCATGGAGCAGGGCTATCAGGTGGAAGGCCTGTTCATGAAGAACTGGGAAGAAGACGACGGAACGGAATACTGCACAGCCCGCGAAGACCTGGCCGACGCCCAAGCGGTCTGCGACAAGATCGGCATCAAGCTGCACACGGCCAACTTCGCGGCCGAGTACTGG
>JARDZH010000649.1 GCA_029240955.1 Pseudomonas sp.
GGTGCGTTCATCGAATGGCTGAACGGGATCATCGATTCGGCGAAAGTCATCGCCCGTTTCCTCGAAGTCCTGCTGTGGGCCGCCGTCATCGGTTCAGCTGGCCTGCTGATCTGGCGCTACCGGTCCTGGCTCGCCACGTTCGTCAGCCGTAGAACTCCACCGCCTCGCGCGGTACGCGATGCACCCAGTCAGCTGTTCGGCTTGCAGATCGGTGCGGAGACCCTGCCGGATGACATTGCCGGTAGCGCTGAGCGTATCTGGAACACTCAACCGCGCGAAGCGCTCGGCCTGCTGTACCGGGCCTTGCTCAGCCGCATGCTCACCACCTATCAGCTCCCGCTGAAAAGCGCTGACACCGAAGGAGAAGTGCTCCAGCGCATCGCTGAGCTGAACAATCCCACGCTCGACGAATTCAGCCGCAACCTGACGTTTCACTGGCAGAACCTCGCCTACGGGCACCGCTCGCCACCCGCTTCATCACGCGTTGACCTGTGCAACGGCTGGCGTCGACTGTTCGACGTAGAGGCAGCACGATGACGCGCCGCAAGTGGGTCGGGCTCGGGCTGGCGATCGTCGTCCTTTTCGCGGTGCTGGGTATCTACACCTTCCAGCATCTGGAACATTACGAAGAAATCGTAGACCGAGGCCCGGCCCCGCAAGCCAGAGCCAACCCATATCTTGCGGCGGAGCATTTCCTGCGCCAGCGTTCGGTATCCGTGAATGTGGTCAACAGTTTTGCCAACCTGCCGGACCCGCAGCCACAGCGACAAACGCTGTTGCTGCTCGACAGTCGCGATGAAATGACACCCGGTCAGGTCGCAACGCTTCTGGATTGGGTCGATGCGGGCGGGCATCTGACGTTCGTGGCAGAACAGCTCTGGGACGGCAACCGCGGCCGTAGCGGCGACCTGTTGCTCGACACCCTGGGAATTCGCCAATACCTGAGCAAAGACATCAAGGAGCAAGACCGGCAAGAAGCTACCGCTCAGTCCGGATTGCCGATCCCCTTCGCCGCGCCCGCCCCTCAAGCGCCACGAGTCCCGTGGCCGGAGCTGACCCGACTGTATCTGGAGAATGAGCAAGCTCCGGCGTACATGAGTTTCAACCCGGCTTTCCACCTGGAAGATCCGGACGACAAGGCTCATTCCTGGGCCAACAGTGCCGAAGCCACTCACCTGCTGCAGATCAGGCACGGCAGCGGATCGATTACCGTACTCAGCGATGCAGAACTGTGGAAGACCCGCGCCATCGCTCGCTACGACAATGCCTGGCTGTTGTGGTATCTCACCCAGGACACGGCTGTCACCCTTGTGCTGCATACCGAGTACGACAACCTGCTGACGTTGCTGCTTCGTCACTTCCCGCTTACGGCCACTGCCCTGATGTTGCTGCTCGCCATGACGCTGTGGCATTTCGGCATGCGCGTGGGTCCGATCCATCAGCCGGCACCGCGTGCCCGACGCCAACTGACTGAACACGTCCGCGCCTGCGCTGATTTTCTGTCCCGACGCAGTGGGGGTCAGCACGCGGTGCTCAGGCATCTGCAACAGGACATCCTGCGCCGTGCTCGCCAGCGTCATCCCGGTTTCGACCAACTGGCCGTTGCCGACCAGTGGCTGGTCATTGCCCGCCTGACACGCCAATCCACCGGTTTTATCGGCGACGCACTGCGGCCAAGGCCAACGCAACGCTTGTCCAAGACCGACTTCACCCGTCAGGTTGCCCACCTGCAAACTCTCAGGAATGCCTTATGAGTGAACGAATCACCGATCCTCAAACCCCTGATCCCCAAGCCCTCGAACTGCAAAAGGTCGTCATCGGCCAGGACACGGTGATCGACGACGTACTCACCGCACTGATCGGCGGCGGCCATGTCCTGCTCGAAGGCGTGCCGGGCCTGGGCAAGACCTTGCTGGTCCGTGCACTGGCACGCTGTTTTGGCGGAGAGTTCGCGCGGATCCAGTTCACCCCGGACCTGATGCCAAGTGATGTCACCGGTCATGCGGTCTACGACATGCAGACCGAACAGTTCAAGCTGCGCAAGGGGCCGCTGTTCACTCATTTGCTGCTGGCGGACGAAATCAACCGCGCGCCGGCCAAGACCCAGGCCGCCCTGCTCGAAGCGATGCAGGAGCGGCAAGTCACTCTGGAGGGCCGAGCGCTGCCGATTGCTCAGCCGTTCATGGTTCTTGCGACGCAGAACCCCATCGAGCAGGAAGGCACTTACCCGCTTCCCGAGGCTGAACTGGACCGTTTCATGCTCAAGTTGCGCATGGATTATCCCCAGGCTCAGGAAGAGCTGAGCATGGTCCGTCAGGTCACCCGTTCGTCCCGAGCCGACATGCTGGACGTCCAGCCATTGAGAGTGATCATGCAGGCGCGCGATGTTCAGGCGGTGCAACGCATCGCCAGCGAGCTGCCCATCGACGATCAGGTGCTCGATTACGCCGTGCGGCTGGCGCGCAGTACCCGGACGTGGCCCGGCCTGAGTCTGGGCGCAGGACCGCGGGCATCCATTGCCCTGGTGCGCGGCGGCCGGGCGCGGGCGTTGTTGCGTGGAGCGGAGTTCGTCCTTCCCGATGACATAAAAGGCTGCGCGCTGGCCGTCTTGCG
>JARDZH010000055.1 GCA_029240955.1 Pseudomonas sp.
CACCTGCTCAATCCGCGAGCGAGCCCAGGACCGCGTCTACTCGCAACTGGGTCGCTGGCGTGAACTCAAGCTGGCCAAGCCCGACATGGTGATCGCCGTGGGCGGCTGCGTGGCGAGTCAGGAAGGCGCCGCCATCCGTGACCGCGCGCCCTATGTCGACGTGGTGTTCGGCCCGCAGACACTGCACCGCCTGCCGGAAATGATCGACGTGGCCCGGGTCACGCGCCTGCCGCAAGTCGACGTCTCGTTCCCGGAAATCGAAAAGTTCGACCACCTGCCAGAGCCTCGCATCGACGGTCCAAGCGCGTACGTGTCGGTCATGGAAGGCTGCAGCAAGTACTGCACGTTCTGCGTCGTGCCTTATACGCGCGGCGAAGAGGTCAGCCGTCCGTTCACAACGGCGTGCGTGAAGTCACGCTGCTGGGCCAGAACGTGAACGGTTATCGCGGCGCGACCCATGACGGCGGCGTCGCCGATCTGGCCGACCTGATCCGGGTCGTCGCGGCGGTCGATGGCATTGATCGCATCCGCTAGACCACGTCTCACCCGCTGGAGTTTTCCGACAGCCTGATTCAGGCCCACGCGGAAGTCCCGGAGCTGGTCAAGCATCTGCACTTGCCGGTTCAGTCCGGTTCGGATCGGATCCTGGCGGCGATGAAGCGCAACCACACGACCCTCGAATACAAATCCCGACTGCGCAAGCTGCGGGCTGCGGTGCCGGGTATCAGTATCAGCTCGGACTTCATCGTCGGATTCCCGGGCGAAACCGAGAAAGACTTCAATGACACCATGAAGCTGGTGCAGGACGTGGGCATCGACTTCTCGTTCTCGTTCGTCTACAGCCCGCGTCCTGGCACCCCGGCTGCGGACTTGAAGGACGACACGCCGGAAAGCGTGAAGAAGGAGCGGCTGGCTGCGTTGCAGCATCGCCTGAATCAGCAGGGCTTCGAGATCAGCCGACAGATGGTCGGCAGTATTCAGCGCATTCTGGTCACGGATTATTCCAAGAAAGACCCGGGCGAGTTGCAGGGCCGGACCGAGAACAACCGGATCGTCAATTTCCGCTGCGATAACCCCAAGCTGATCGGCCAGTTCATCGACGTGCACATCGACGACGCCCAGCCGCATTCGCTGCGTGGCTCATTGCTGCAATAACCCCACTCATGCAGTTAAACGCTCTCTTGTGGCTGCCGCGGTAGACAGGTGGGAGGGAGCGAAGCTCGCGACGCGCGATCAGCAGGTCCACTGCTGTCGCGAGCTGGCGCTCCCTCCCACAAGTACGCGGTTGAGTCATGACGACACGGCCCAGCCGACCTACCGCTTATACCCAAATACACGCCACCTCTTTCGCGCCGCCATCGCCAGGAGTATTCTTCGACTACCTCATTTGCCGTCGGATGGCTACAAAACGACCTTGAACGCAACCATAGAACCTCATCGCTTTACCCTCGAACCCTTCGAGGCCCATCGTTTCGCCAACTTGTGCGGCCAACTCGACGAGCATCTGCGCTTGATCGAGCAGCGCCTGAACATCGAGATCCGCAATCGCGGCAATCAATTCGAGCTCATTGGCGAGCCCAAACACACCACCTCGGCCGAAAATCTGCTGCGCCGTCTGTACCGGGAAACCAAAGGTACTGACCTGACGCCGGACATGGTCCACCTGTTCCTGCAGGAATCGGGTGTAGAGGAGCTGGATAATCATCCGGCTGCTGAAGTCGGTGTTTCCCTGCGTACCCGAAAAGGCATGATTCGCCCACGCGGCCTGAATCAGCAGCGGTACGTGAAGGAAATCCTCGGCAACGACATCAATTTCGGCATCGGCCCGGCCGGTACCGGCAAGACCTATCTGGCGGTCGCCTGCGCCGTCGATGCACTGGAGCGCGAGCAGATCCGTCGCATCCTGCTGGTACGTCCTGCCGTCGAAGCTGGTGAAAAACTCGGCTTCCTGCCAGGCGATCTGTCCCAGAAGATCGATCCGTACCTGCGCCCGCTCTACGACGCGCTGTACGAGATGCTGGGTTTCGAGCACGTCGCCAAGCTGATCGAGAAGCAGGTCATCGAGGTTGCACCGCTGGCTTACATGCGCGGACGCACCCTTAATAACAGCTTCATCATTCTCGACGAAAGTCAGAACACCACCGTCGAGCAGATGAAGATGTTCCTGACCCGTATTGGCTTTGGCTCCACCGCCGTGATCACCGGCGACATCACTCAGGTCGACCTGCCCAAGGGCACCAAGTCAGGCCTGACGCATGTCATCGACGTGCTCAAGGACGTGCCGGGCATCAGCTTCACGCACTTCAAGCCCAAGGACGTGGTTCGCCACCCGTTGGTGCAGCGTATCGTTGAAGCCTACGAGCGTTTCGATGATCGCTTCAGCGACAGTTCTTCGAACGGCGCGCGGGACACGAAACGAGATGCTTGAGCTGGACCTGCAGATTGCCAGTCAAACCCCTGCTCCGAGCGAAGCCCAATTCCGCCTCTGGTGTGAAATGGGCCTTCGCCAGCGCAGTGCCGACTCGGAACTGACCATTCGACTGGTGGATGAAACCGAAGGTCGAGAACTCAATCACACCTGGCGGCACAAGGACTATGCGACCAACGTGCTGTCCTTTCCCGCCGATGTGCCTGACGACATGCTCGATATCCCGCTGTTGGGCGATCTGGTGATTTGCGTCCCGGTCGTCAACCGCGAGGCGCAGGAACAGGGCAAGGCCGTCGAGGCCCATTGGGCGCACATGGTCATTCATGGCTGCCTTCATCTGTTGGGCTATGACCACATCGACGATGAGGAAGCCGAAGAGATGGAAGCGCTGGAACGAACGTTGCTTGAGGAACTGGGCTTTCCCGATCCTTATGCCGACGACGACAGTATCGACACCCCACATTCAGAAACACCAAGCAAGGAACACGAGTAAGGGCTATGAGCGAAGACCGATCGAGCAACGGACAAAAGTCGTGGCTGGGTAAACTGACCCAGGCTTTTGTCCATGAGCCCAAAAATCGCCAGGAGCTGCTGGAGCTGCTGCGCGAAGCCCATCAGAACAAGCTTCTGGACACCGAAGCGCTGGCCATCGTCGAAGGCGCCATTCAGGTGGCTGACCTGCAAGTGCGCGACATCATGGTGCCGCGCTCGCAGATGATCAGCATCAAAGCCAGCCAGACACCCCGCGAGTTCCTGCCTGCCGTCATCGACGCAGCCCACTCGCGCTACCCGGTCATCGGCGAAAGCCACGATGACGTACTTGGCGTATTGCTCGCCAAGGATCTGTTGCCATTGATCCTCAAGCCCGACGGCGACAGCGATGACATCAAGACGCTGCTGCGTCCCGCGACCTTCGTGCCCGAGTCCAAGCGCCTGAACGTGTTGCTGCGCGAATTCCGCGCCAACCACAATCACATGGCCATCGTCATCGACGAATACGGCGGTGTAGCGGGTCTGGTGACGATCGAAGACGTGCTGGAACAGATCGTCGGCGACATCGAAGACGAGCATGACGTCGAGGAAGACAGCTACATCAAGCCGCTGCCAAGTGGCGACTTCCTGGTCAAGGCGCTGACCCCGATCGAGAACTTCAACGAGTTCTTCGACAGCCAGTTCTCCGACGACGAGTTCGACACGGTTGGCGGTCTGGTCATGAACGCGTTCGGCCATCTGCCCAAGCGCAACGAAATCACCGAAATCGGTGCTTATCGTTTCCGCGTCCTGAGTGCTGACAGCCGTCGCATCCACCTGCTGCGCCTGAGCCCGATCTCTCGTCCGTAATCCCGTATCAAGGAACTGAAATGCGCTGGATAACCCGCCCCGGCTGGCCCGGTAATCTGCTGGCCGTGGCGGCTGGCGGCGCCACCACACTGGCCCTGGCGCCGTTCGACTTCTGGCCGTTGGCGCTGGTGGCGGTGGCGTTTTTCTACCTCGGGCTGCGCGAGCTGTCGCCCCGCCAGGCGTTCGGCCGCGGCTGGTGCTACGGCTTCGGCCTGTTCGGCGCGGGCACCAGCTGGATCTACGTCAGTATTCACACCTACGGCGGCGCTTCGATGCTGCTCGCCGGTCTGTTGATGCTGGCGTTCATCGCAGCGATCGCCCTGTTCTTCGCCCTGCCCGCCTGGCTGTGGGCGCGCTGGCTGAGACGTAACGAAGCGCCGCTCGCCGACGCGCTCGCCTTTGCGGCCCTGTGGCTGTTGCAGGAAGCATTTCGCGGCTGGTTCCTCACCGGTTTCCCATGGCTGTATTCGGGTTACAGCCAGCTCGATGGCCCGCTGGCCGGATTGGCGCCGGTGGGTGGCGTCTGGCTGATTTCGTTTGTGCTGGGGCTGACTGCCGCATTGCTGTGCAACCTGCATCGCTTGCGGGCACGAAAGTCGTTCCTGGCGATGGGCGTTGCATTGCTGCTGGCGCCGTGGATCGTCGGTCTTTCGCTCAAGCATCATGCCTGGACCTCGCCGGCTGGCGACCCGCTGAAAGTCGCGGTATTGCAGGGCAATATCGAACAAAGCATGAAGTGGGACCCCAAACAGCTCAGCGCTCAGCTTGAGCTGTATCGGGACATGACGTTCACCTCGCAGCAAGCCGATCTCATCGTCTGGCCGGAAACGGCCGTTCCGGTGCTCAAGGAAAATGCTGAAGGTTATCTGACCATGATGGGCAGATTCGCCAGCGACCGTGGTGCCGCGCTGATTACCGGCGTGCCGGTGCGGGACCGCAACGAGCGCGGCGAAAACCGTTACTACAACGGCATCACCGTGACCGGTCAGGGCGACGGTCTTTATTACAAGCAGAAACTGGTTCCATTCGGCGAATACGTTCCGCTGCAAGACCTGCTGCGCGGCCTGATCGCGTTTTTCGATCTGCCGATGTCGGATTTTGCGCGCGGCCCGGACGATCAGGCACTGCTGCAAGCCAAGGGTTATCAGATCGCGCCATTCATTTGCTATGAGGTGGTGTATCCAGAATTCGCCGCTGGGCTTTCTGCTCGCAGCGATCTGCTGCTGACGGTCAGCAACGACACCTGGTTCGGCACTTCCATCGGCCCGCTGCAGCATCTGCAGATGGCGCAGATGCGCGCGCTCGAAGCCGGTCGCTGGATGATCCGCGCGACCAACAACGGCGTGACCGGTCTGATTGACCCGTTCGGCACAATCACCGCGCAGATTCCGCAGTTCGAACGCGGCGTACTGTACGGCGAAGTCGTGCCCATGCACGAGCTGACGCCTTATCTGCGCTGGCGCTCGTGGCCGCTGGCAATCGTCAGTCTGCTGATATTCGGCTGGGCACTGCTGGCGGCGCGGATTTCCAAGACGGTTTGAGCTGCAAGCGGGCTGCCATTCTCAGGGATAAACCCAAGGATAGATGAGCAGCCCCGCCGCCTCGTTTAGAAGTGCTCCGCTTTGCAAGATCGCTCGGCCTTCCGGCAGCCAGCCACCGAATGGTCGCGCGTTGTCCACGCCCATAAACCCCACCGGCGCCGCGGTCACCGTCAAGCCGGCCTGCTCGAAGCACCAGCGGGCACGAGGCATGTGCCAGGCCTGAGTGACCAGTGCGACACGCTTGATTCCCAGCGGTTTGAGCATCTCGGCCGTGAATACAGCGTTCTCCCAGGTCGTCCGGCTACGGTCTTCCTGCCAGCGCACTGGCGCGCCAAAGTCATCCTGCAGCGAACGCGCCATGATCGCCGCCTCGCTGGGAGGCTCGCCGTAATGCAGGCCGCCGGTCGTCAGGATCGGCACTCCGGACTCCTTGGACAACCGAGCGGCAAGTCGTAGGCGCTCCAATCCTATTCCCGTCGAAACATCCTCGCCCCAGACCGGGTCATGCCGTTCACGGCCGCTTCCCAGCACCACAATCACATCGGCGTGTTGCGACAATGCGGACCACTGGGCGCGCGGCAATGGCGGATCCTGCTCAAGCGCCCGGGCGCTGTGCTCGACCGCAATCGGCAGGCTCATCGCCCACAGACCACCCAACCCCAGAACGAAGCAGGTCGCTGCAATTCGCGGTCGGGCGTTGCGCAACCACCACGCAGCACCCAGCAGCACGAAAAGAATGCCCGGCGGCAGCAACAGGGTCTTGAACAGGTAGCGCAAAAGCATCAGGGCATCTCCATGGATGCCCGAAGCCTAAAAGGAAATGGTGCTAAGCAACAATGCTTATAAGCAGGGCGACGCCTGCAATGGTTTTAAAGCTTGAATGTGCTGTGTGAACTGGAGCGGCCTGACCGCTTCAAGGCTTTCGCACGCCGCTTCTCATCCAGCCAGATGACCGGGGCGCGACTCTGTGTATCGGTTATCGAATCAGTATGCTCCACAGGAACATTGAAGCTGCCCTCAAACTTACCCTTAACAGCCCCGTTTGCCGCCATCGCACCTTTCTCAAGGTAGGCCTCAATCAGCTCGAACTCGGCACTGCTCAACCCTTTGAGCTCAAGTTCCGCAGGCGACTCGTTTCGAAGCCGAACTGCGGTACTCGCCGTTTCAAGAGCGAGTCCCAGACGATTGATCAAACGTTCATACAGCTCAGAAGTGCTTACTGTGTGCTGCAACTCTGTCATCCGTTCACCTCACGAAGATAAACATACCCTCGTCAATGAGCTTAGCGCTGCTGCGCGAACAGGCTCGAAACTGCGACCAACGGGCAGACCGACCCCTTTGCCACGGGCTTTTCCCGGGTGCTGCGCAATCAGCGTTTCCCTCGGTCGTCGGCGCTCATGTATGCTACGGCGCTTCCTGTAATTCCACTTCCGCTCTCTTGAGCCCGGATGCACCGCCAGGGTGGCACCACTGCCCGGCAAACGGTGGCAACGAGACTCGGCGAAGCAACGAAGAGGTCAAGGGTCACCAATCCTTAGTAAAAGTAGCCATGCACGAACTCTATCAGCCCCGCGAAATCGAAGCCGCCGCCCAGTCCTTCTGGGAAGAGCAAAAGTCTTTTGAAGTCAGTGAACAGCCAGGCAAGGAAACGTACTACTGCCTGTCGATGTTCCCGTACCCCAGCGGCAAGCTGCACATGGGTCATGTGCGCAACTACACCATCGGTGACGTGATCTCCCGTTACCAGCGCATGCTGGGCAAGAACGTTCTGCAGCCACTGGGCTGGGACGCATTCGGCATGCCGGCGGAAAACGCAGCCATCGACAACAATGTCGCGCCGGCCAAGTGGACCTACGAAAACATCGCTTACATGAAGACCCAGCTCAAGAGCCTGGGTCTTGCCATCGACTGGTCGCGTGAAGTCACGACCTGCAAGCCGGATTACTACCGCTGGGAACAATGGCTGTTCACTCGCCTGTTCGAGAAAGGTGTGATCTACCGCAAGAATGGCACCGTGAACTGGGACCCGATCGACCAGACGGTTCTGGCCAACGAGCAGGTCATCGACGGCCGTGGCTGGCGTTCGGGCGCGCTGATCGAGAAGCGCGAAATCCCGATGTATTACTTCAAGATCACCGCTTACGCCGACGAGTTGCTGGAAAGCCTCGACGATTTGCCGGGCTGGCCCGAGCAGGTCAAGACCATGCAGCGCAACTGGATCGGCAAATCGCGCGGCATGGAAGTGCAGTTCCCGTACGACCAGGCTTCCATCGGCGAAACCGGCGCGTTGAAAGTCTTCACGACTCGCCCCGACACGCTAATGGGCGCGACCTATGTCGCCGTGGCTGCCGAGCACCCGCTGGCTACACTCGCCGCGCAGGGCAACCCGCAGCTGCAAGCCTTCATCGATGAATGCAAGGCAGGCAGCGTCGCTGAAGCCGACGTTGCGACCCAAGAGAAGAAGGGCCTGCCGACTTCGCTGTTCGTCGAGCACCCGCTGACGGGCGAAAAGCTGCCGGTCTGGGTCGCCAACTACGTGCTGATGCACTATGGCGATGGCGCGGTCATGGCGGTTCCTGCTCACGACGAGCGCGACTTCGAATTCGCAACCAAGTACCAACTGCCGATCAAGGCCGTGGTGCGCACCAGTGCCGGCGATGAAACGCCTGCTCCGTGGCAGGCCGCTTACGGCGAGCACGGCGTGCTGATCAACTCCGGCGAGTTCGATGGCCTGGAATTCACGGCTGCGTTCGACGCCATGGAAGCCGCACTGGTCAAGAAGAACCTCGGTCAGTCCCGCACTCAGTTCCGCCTGCGCGACTGGGGCATCAGCCGTCAGCGCTACTGGGGTTGCCCGATCCCGATCGTGCACTGCGACGCCTGTGGCGACGTGCCCGTACCGGAAGACCAACTGCCTGTCGTGTTGCCGGAAGATGTCGTGCCGGACGGCGCCGGCTCGCCACTGGCGCGCATGCCTGAGTTCTATGAGTGCAGCTGCCCGAAATGCGGCGCACCGGCCAAGCGCGAAACAGACACCATGGACACCTTCGTCGAGTCGTCCTGGTACTACGCCCGCTACGCCTCGCCACATTATGAAGGCGGTCTGGTCGAGCCGAACGCGGCCAACCACTGGCTGCCGGTCGATCAGTACATCGGCGGTATCGAACACGCGATCCTGCACCTGCTGTACGCCCGTTTCTTCCACAAGCTGATGCGCGACGAAGGCCTGGTCAATTCCA
>JARDZH010000056.1 GCA_029240955.1 Pseudomonas sp.
CCGATCACCGCCTTGCAGACGATTTCAATCAACTGCGAACGCTGCGCCAGCCTGGACACGCCAATAATGTTGCTCGCGCATTGCGGCCGGTCGGTGCCGAATGCCGCCTTGCGCACATTGCCCACCACGGCGAAAGCCGCATCCATATCCAATACGTAGAGCGTCTCTTCCACGACGTCGTCAAGTGTCGTGCCATAGAGCGCAAGCAATTTGGAAATGTTGTCGTAGGACGCGCGCATCTGTTCGCCCAATGACGAGAAATCACTGGGTTTTCCGTCGCTGTCCAGCGGCGCGGGAGCGACGAGATTGCCGGCTTCATCGTGGTTGAACTGGCCGGAGATGTAGATCTCGTTTCCCACGCGTCTTGCCTGCGGATAGCCGTAGCTTTCTTCCCATGGAACGCCCCAGTAGGCGGTCTTCTTATTGAACGGTTGTGAAGCTGACATCGCACTCTCCTGGCTCAGAACGGACCGCTTCGACAGCAGCAATCCGTGTTATCGGGAGGCAAAGGCTAGCACCGCAGAAGCGTTTCAAAGCGCGCATTTTTGCGCCTCTGCGAGTGCATAAATGCGCCCCTAAATCCGGCGACCTTCCGTTAAATTTGAGTCGACTTCGGGCAACAGCCGCTCTGGACGTGCTGTCGCTCTGACCATTTGGAACCGACGCCGCCGTCGGAATCTAGCGAAGGGACTCACCGCGATGACTGAACACTGCACTGCGCCAATCCACGTCGTATCCCTCTCGGCCGGGCCGCTCAAAGCCTGGCAAGAGAACACTGCGAAACAGCTGATGCTGGATAATCTGGACAGCGGAATTTCAGTGACGACACTTGCCGAAGCGTGTGCACTGTCGCGCAGTCACTTCACCCGGAAATTTAAAGCGACCACGCGCTTGTCTCCCAAGGAATGGCTACGCCAACAGCGGATTCAGAAGAGCAAACGGTTGCTTGAGTCGGCAAAGATGATGCTCACAGAGATTGCGATGGAATGCGGCTTCTCCGACCAGCCGCACTTCTGCCGGACCTTCTCAAGGGCTGAAGGCATGACGCCGCTGGCGTGGCAACGGAATCATGCCACGGCGTGACCGTCATTCGACCCAGGCCTGTCAGGCCGATCAACAGCGGCCTGACGACCATTGGCGTTGGCTGTTGATCAGAAGTAATACCTGAAGGATGCGCCTAGCGTGGTGGAAGGTTGCGGAACAGTGACCAGTCCGGCTGTGGTTCCGTAAGCGACTTCACTGCCATAACGGTGGGGTTGAAAAGTGCCAAATACGCTGAACTGATAATCGCTGTAGTCATAGGACGCTCGAAGGTCGTACCGGGTATAGAGCGGCATTTCCTCCTTTTGGGTGCCAACGTAGTAAGGGATGCCTGCGAGGTGATAAGCGTCGGCATTCAGCGTCAGTTGTCCCGCCATGAACGAGTCCCGGTATTGAACGCCTGCTTTGTAAGTATGCTCGGGCACCACCAATCGGTCACCGGTGCCAGGGGCAGCGTTATCGATCACCGCATCGATGATTCGGCCATAACTCGCGTAGGCGCTGATCGTCGAAGTGGCCTGGTAATTGAAGCTGGTCTCCACGCCTTTGCGAGTGGTGTCGCTGACTTGCTCAAAGACGCCGGGCGACGTCTGAAGCGTCTCGCTGTCGTTCTGGATGTAGTAGAACTCGGTGGTGCTGGAGAAGCGTTCGGTCGGGCGAATAGTCAGGCCGACGTCATAGGACGTGACCTTGCTCGGACGTACGCCGCTGTTGATTCTGCCGCCCGTGTCACTTAGCGGCAGCGGGCTGGTGCTTCCGCCGCTGATGTACTCCGCAGCCGGCGACCGGAAGCCCTGAGCCGCATTGGTGAACAACTCCACTTGCTCAACGGGCGACCACACCAGGCCCAGTTTCGGCGTGGTCACCGAGCTGTGGTAGTCGGTATCGGCGTCGCGAAACTTGAGGTTTTCGATACCGTAATCGAAGCGATCGTAGCGAATGCCCGCCAGCACCTTGACCGAATCGACAGGCTTGTACTGGCCTTGGGCAAAAACCCCGTAGGTCACCAGGTCCATATCGAAGTCGAAGTAGTAATTCGGTGTCGGCTCGAAGTCGCGGTACTGCTGGCGGTAGGCATCGCCTTTGTCGCGTCTCACGTCGGCCCCGACCATCAACGCCGCCGAGTCCTCATACACGAAGTTGTAAGCTACACGGCCGCCATAGATATCGCGGTCATCCTTGCCGTAATTGTGTGTGCGGGTGCCATTGGCAATGCCGCGCGTGCGTTTGAAGTCTTCGAAGTAGGCGGTGTAGTAC
This sequence comes from Pseudomonas sp., assembly GCA_029240955.1. The sequence goes on from JARDZH010000056.1 coordinate 2,299, forward strand.
AGGCCTTCTTCCCCTGTTGCGGGCGACCGGTTGAAGACATAGGTATTACGGTTGGCGTCGCCGAAGCCATACAGGTTATCTGTGTCGCGGCGGCTGATCCTGCCGGCCTTGAGCGCTGGCAGGTTCAGGTAGCCGTCGTTCTTGAAGTCCGATTCGTAGTGGCTGAATCGGGCCGAGTACTTCGCCTCTCCGATGACTTTGGAAAGTTTCCAGAGGTAGTTGTCGCGGTTGGTCTCAGCCGCCTTGCGATAACCATTGGTTTTATAGATGTCCGCCACGAAAAAGGATTCGAGCCCGTCATGCTCGCCGCCGAGCACCAGATTCGAGCGGCGGCCATCGAAACTTGCGACATCAAACCCGATGCTGGACGCCACGTCACCGCCATCCAGCGTTTCGATATTCACCGAGCCGGCGCGGTTCTGATCACCATACAGCGCCGATACCGGGCCTTTGATAACGTCGACGCGCTTGATCATTTGCGGCGTCAGCCATTCGAGGAAAACCGGGCCGTGACCGGCGCCGCCCTGGCTTGACGGAATGTTCTGGGGGACACCGTCGACCGAGACCGCTACGTCAGCGCCATGAGTACCGTTGGTAGTAAAGCCGCGCATGCGGAAGCCATTACCAGTGTCACCCTGGTCAATGTTATTGGCGACCACGCCCGGCACTCGGCGGAAAACATTGGAGATGTCGCGGTCGACGTTGAGCGTACGAATCTCCTCTTCCGTAATGGTCGACACGGCTGTCGGCAAGCTCTGCGGTTTGTTGCTGACTCCGGTGCGTGCCAGCGGCTGAATACGGCCAGAGCCATTGCCCTCTCCCACGACTTCAATAGCATCGAGCTCAGTGGCTGGCGACTCCATGTCAGCAGCCGAAACGGGTAAAACCGATACCACACCGGTCAGCGCGGCTCCTGCAAAAACACGAGCCCTGCTGCGATACGCAGATTTATACATGAACGATTTTCCTGACATTGCGAGAACGAAGGCGAGCCAAACCAAAGCGTTATAACATAACAATTATGGCGTGTCGCTATTCTTTCGATCAATGTCTGGAACGCTTGGAATGGAAGGCACATCGCTCAAGTACGGGCCTTTGCCGCAGCGGAACGTGCTGCTGAAACCCGGGAGATTGACTCGTGACTGAAGTGAGCAACTCACTTCAGTCATCTCGGTCATGCAGGCTTGCTTCAGGGAAAACCGGACACAGTCAGAGCACCAGAGCCTCCTCGGAATCGACGGCTGAATCCGTCCCGGCTTCCCGTTCCTCGCTCTCGTCCGCATCAGTCGCTACGTCGGCATCACGGGTCCACTCCCTGAACTCGACCAGTGCCGGAAGCTTGTCCACCGCACCGGTGGGTTCAATACCCAGTTCAGTCAGACGCTGAAGCAGCTCCTCGAATATTTCGTCCTTGTTCAGGCTCCACGACGAGGCGAAACACCGCCAGAACGTCCAGCCTGCGCGCTCCAGAATGCGCTGGCGATTCATGTCCGCTTCCCAGCGATCCGGCCCATGGAAAGCGTCGCCGTCACACTCGATTGCCAGACGGTTGTCGTTGGCGCCCTCCACGACCATGTCGAGTCGGAATGCACCGCTCTTGACCTGTGGCGTCACCCGGTAGCCGCGCTCGACCAGCCGGGTGAACACCTGCTCTTCGAATCCGGATTCGCACAGTTTGATCAGGCCGTCCTGCTCGACTTCCTGATCGACCAGCGGTTTGCTGAAATACTCCAGCAACGAGCATCGAAGGTCCTTCGGCGAAAGATCTTCCAGCGTCACGGAGCGAACCAGATACATGCGGTCACGCGCGCGACTTGCAGCCACGTTGAAGCGCTGCTCGGCACCGACGCCGGACAGTGGATGGCAGTTTTCCCGATCCGCCACCAACGAGATGAAGATGATGTCGCGTTCACTGCCCTGGAACGTGCTCGCGTCTCCGCAGGCGAACTCACGAGCATGAAGCTCGGCAGCCGCACACCGCTCACGCACCAGCGTGTCGATGTATTTGGCTTGTTCCATACCGCCCAGCAATGTCACCACGCCGATGGTGCGGCCGGCGTACTTTTCATCACTGATGAGCGCCTGGATTTCCTGCGCAATGGCTTCGGCCTCCAGCGCGTTACAGCCCTTCTTGTTTCGGACGCCTTCTTTCACAAAGATGTCCACCAAGGGCGGATCAAGGCGCTCGGACGGACGCGGAATGCGCAGGGGCTGGATCGCTCCGTTATAGAAACGGTTCGAGTACGTGATGATCGGCGGGACGCAGCGGAAGTGCTCGCGCAGCATGACCATCTGGCCGGCGAAAACGCGGGCCGCCAGGTCATAGAGCGACTTGTCCGGCGTCATGTCTGCGCCATAAGGCTGGTCACTCAGGAACCGGTCGCGAAGCTCGCCGATCCGCTTGGAAGATTTGAAACCGCTGTCCGGGGAAACCTGCTTGTCGTCGCCGACGACCAACACTTTCTGAGCCCGGACGATCGCAGGCAACGCCCACAGATCCGACTGACTGGCCTCGTCGACGATCACAAGATCGAACGCACCAATATCAGCGGGCATCGATTCGGAAATTCTCGCATGGCTCATGATCCAGCACGGCACCGCGGCGGCGGCTTCCTGCATGCACTGCTGAGCGTCGCGGCGATACCTTTCAGCGTTCGGCCCCGTCCCCTGCCCGATTTTCCTGATCGCGGTCGAGTACCCGGCCAGCGCCTGCAGCACCAGAGGACTCGCGTTGGCCTTGGTCGACAACCAGGCTGCACGGCTGACCACCTCGCGGTACATCCGCGCCAGACCGGTCTCCAGATCCGTACGTTTGCCGTTCAATGCAACCAGTTCATGCCGCGCTTCAATGCTTTCGAGGTGAGACCTGATGCGCGCATGTTGCCACGCTTCCCGCCATGACGGCGGCAGTGCACTGTCTTCAGCGCCATTCTGTACAGGCGTACTCAGCACTCTGTCGGCAAGTTTTTCACCCCCGGCTTCCCTCAGGCTTCGAGCGCCGGCGCGGACTGCATTCAGCAGAGGGTCGAGCTCCTGGATACGGCGTAACTCCGCAATCAGTTCCACGTAGCCTGTGACGATCTGCTGATGGCTGTATTCCAGGCTGCCCAACTGCTCCTGAATGAATGTGCCGATCCTCGCCGTGACCGGCCCGCTATGGCCGGCCACTTTGGCATGCAACCGAGCCAGCGAGGCGAGCGCAGTCTCCAGGTCCAGGCGTGCCAGATGATGTCGCAATTGCGCACGGACTTCTTCGAGCTCCGAACGGCTCATCTGTTGCAAGCCGGCAGGCGCGTCGTCAAACACGTCCTCACAAAGCGGAATGACGTTGTCGGTCAGTCGCTCACTAAGATCGAGCGCTGTCTGTACCGCGGAGGTTGTCAGTTCCAGCTGTCTGAGGTGAACGATGCCGCCGTGCAGGCCGGGTATTTCCAGCAGCTGTGCAAGCGGGTTCCAGCGCGCTGCGAACGAGTTCACGCCGGCATGCAGTTGGAGGTATCGCAGCACGACGCCCCATTGCTCAGCGGTTTTCGGCGCAGCGCCATTGATCTTCACTTGCTCCACGTGGGCCTTGGCATCCGAGGCGCCAAAGCTCATCAGACCGAACGGTTTTCCGGTTTGCGCAGCCCGCTCGATCGCCTCGGCCGTTTTCTCGCAATCCAGTCCTGCTTCGGGAAATTCGACGTGGTTTTCCAGCATGACCCTGCGACGCTGCACCAGCTCTTCTGCTCCAGCGAGAAGAGTCGTCAGGACCGATATTTCACCTTCGAAGCGCCTGCTGAAAACCTTGCTCCGTAGCTGATACAACCAGGGCGCTTCCTGCTCTGCCCCCTCGCTCAGCGTGGACAGCATCGCCAGACACTCGTCGAGTTCGGAGTCCAGCAGACTGGCCGCTGCGACTACTGCCTCGTCTTCGGACTTCAGCGGCCGAATGCCGCCTTGATCGAAGGTGCGGTCCAGCGTCTTCAGCTGGCAGAGCGCCGCATGCAGCTTTCCGACCTCTTCGGGCACCGGCAGCTGTGCCGGATCGGGAACGCTGGCATTCACATAAGCGAGGTCATTGCCAAGGGTCCGACGAACCTGTCGCAACGCCTTGCCGGCTTCTTCGTCAAAAGGCGGAGCGTGCTCAGCGCCCAGCGACAGTTCATCATCGAACCACTGGTGCTGATCACCGTCTTTCACCAGCAGCTCGGCAAGCTCTTCGGCACGATACCGGACGCCGTCCAACTGGATCTCGGACAGCTGCTGCACAGCGATGTCGTTGACGCGTCGATCCAGGCGGATCAGTTCGGAGTGCGCCAGATCGATCGACTGATGCAGGCGCTCGATCTCCGCGCGCGCCAGCGACGGATTGATCTGCGACACCTGATGCTGAATGGCTTCGATCGAGCCTTGAAATTGACGAATGCCTTCGCGGTCGTTGGTCAGCAGGGCGACGGTCAGCGGCCGCACCTCCACTGGAATCTTGGCTTGCAGAACCTTGAGCGCTTGCTCGCCCCGAGACGTCACCAGAATCCGTTTGCCGGTCGCCAGGTAATGACAAATGATGTTGGCAATCGTGTGAGTTTTCCCGGTGCCCGGCGGCCCCTGAACCGCAACCCCGGCGGAATGCTCCAGCCGCTGCACGATGGTGACCTGTTCATCGTTATAAGGCAGCGGAAAATACAGCTCCTGGGGTTCTGCGGTGGATCCGTCCATGCTGCGGCTCGACAGCCCACGAAAATTCACGCTTTCGCTGTCGACAGCGAACGGCGACGGTGGCGTCACCAACGCCAGCGGACCCGCAGGCAATTGCTCGCTGCTCTTGATTCTTTCGCGAATATTGCGCAGGTCGTTGATCAACCAGTTGCTGGGTTTCGGCCGCGCAAACACCACCCAGGAAGAGCTGACCTGAAACGTCTCTGCCACCAGCGCATCAGGCTGGTCGGAAGCCATCCACTGAATGTATCGACCCCGGCTGTCCAGGCTGCGGGCAATCAGCTGCAGGACCTCACTGAACGTGGACGGTATGAAAGGGTTCAGCGGGGTATCGGTATTTCTCGCCAGAAGATCCCGTACCGCCCTCTCACACTCACCCGCGCCCGGCACACCGGCGGCGATCATCGCATCGAGTTCGATCAACGGGTTCGTCGCACGCGGACGGATTTCCAGCGCCATCGTGGCGCTGTTGAGGCTGATATCCAGTGATTGCGTGAGCAACGGGTAATGGAACAGCTGCGGTTCATTGTCGAGGGTCAGCGACCAGGTACTGACGCCGATTCCCCAGACGAACTCGCGAGCGGCCTTCCCCGTTTCCATCTCGCGCATCAGCGCAAAGACGTCGCCATAGAGCGCGATGGTTTTACGCCGCGGCTTCTCATCGTCAGCCCACGGCTGCCACGTGGTCAGGTAGACCTGCAACGCTGCTGCGGCTTCTTCACGGACCTGACGTTCAACCTGCGCGGGATCGCGTTCAGGGTTGCTGGCCTGTTGCTCTTTGATGCGTTGAGACAGCCCAGGCTCGGCCACCGTCGGCGTTTTGTCAGGATGTTCACTGAGCTTGATGAGGGCTCGATACGGACCGTCCGAAGGTACAGGACTGCGCGTCTCTTCAAGACGATCGATCTGAAGCCAGATGCTGTCGCCGAGCAACTGCTGGTCGAAGCACAACCCTGGCATCGCTGTAAGGAATGCAGGCGTAATCACCTCATTCTTTGCGCTCGACAGCTGATAGCGGGAGGGTTCGAGCTCCTTGAGGCTCTCTTCTGCATAGTCGAACAGCCGGCACAGAAGCTCACTAGGCGTCCGTTGCATGTCACGCTCCAATCTCACTGCGGTCGCAGCTGCTAAAAAATATGGCCAAGGATGCCATATTGGTTTTCTTCTGACACTGAAGTCCGTTTGCAAGGCAAGCAGACTGCGCGAGGCCCAGCTCGCTTCTCATGATCTGGCGGCTCGTCAA
>JARDZH010000057.1 GCA_029240955.1 Pseudomonas sp.
GGCGTCAGCCGACACGCCACCAACCACATTGTCGATGCGGATGAAGACGGCGTCGTGGTGCGCTATCAGAATCTGCTGGTGCGCTACGCGACGCCAGAGTCGGCCGCGATACTGGGAGATGGCCAAGCCATCGATAGCCCCGATGATTTGCCTGCCATCTGGCTCTACTCGCCAATGATGGATCGCTTGCGTCGAACTGAACACGGCTGGAAAGTCTTCGAGCGGTTCATAGGTGGTTCAGCCATCAACATGAGGCTTAACCCACCGATTACTGATGCTGCTCAACTTGCCAAGTACATGCCCCAATTAAAGCAAGCGTAAGACCTGCCATCGTCGAGTAGAAATGAAAGGGGGGCGTTCCACACATATTCGGAATAGCGAAGCCCTTGCTAACAGTAAGTCAGTCTTCATCCTTTGAGCGGCGCTTAGCAGCCCGCTCTTTTTTTGTGGGAGTGACAGGCCAGGCATTAATGACCGATTGTAGAAACTGCTCAGACAGTTCAGGGCTATCCAGCGCTCTGGCAATGAGCATCGCCCCGGTGATCGATGAAAGGATGCGTAGTGACTCTTGGTACTTTTCTTCATGATTTGCGCCTTCGACCAACGCCATCAGGGTATCGATCAAATGCTCGACGCCTCTGGTGAAGGAGCTGCTGACCGTGCCACCGGTACGCGCGACATCCGCACCTAATGCAGGAATCGGACAACCCTCGGTCCAGTTATCCAGATGCGCTTGTGTCAGGTACGTCTTGACGAGCTCAGGAATAGATTTGGCATTCTGCCAATCCTGAATATTTGATTCAAATGTCCGGCTGACCGCTTCTGACGCGAGCTGTTCCTTGCCGCCCGGAAACTGTCCGTAGAATCCGCCATGGGTCAGTCCAACTGAGCGCGAGAGCTCGCCGATACCAATTCCGTCGATGCCTTTTTCCCGATACAGCCGTGACGCTGCAGTAAGGATGGCTTCTTTGTTGGCTGCGGCCTGGTCTTTCGTCACTTTCATGAAATTGCTCCTGTGGCCAGGTTGGCATCGCCTGGACATAACGATGTTGCTGGGCTGGCTTTCATGATATTCGTCATATAAAGTTGCTGCAATGGCTGTCTAGGCATCTGTAGAAGTCTCGCGGATCCCATGGCTTTAGCTCAAGTCAAATAATTTTCCGGTGGACCGGCCCCATGAAACGTAATGATCTGCGCTGTGTCGATCTGAATCTGCTGGTGGTGTTCGAAGCTCTTATTCAGGAGCGCAACCTCACCCGCGCCGCTGAAAAATTATCTCTTGGTCAGCCAGCGGTCAGCGCAGCGCTGGTGCGTTTGCGCAGGCTGTTCAACGACCCTCTGTTCGAGCGCATCGGTCGTCGAATGGTGCCCACCTCTCGTGCATTGCGTGCTGCACAGACGCTCGGGCCGGCGTTGGATTGCGTGTGTACTGCGATCGCCGACACCAGGGTTTAACCGGGCTGATCCCTTTTTTTGTCATTAAATATGATGGCTATCATTATTAGTGATAGCCAACTTCACTCCCTTCGATTCGTCGTGACCTCGTGCGAGGCCGAGAATCCGCAAATTCCCAAACCGTCTGGCGGACACAACCCATGGAACAGTCACTCAAACCTTTGCGTTATCCCCTTGCCGCGTTGGCGCTGGTAGCGCTTGCTGCGTGTGAACGCACACCCGATGCCGCTCAGGTTCCCGGGGCGCCGCACGTTACCGTCGCGAAAGTGCTTGAGCAACCCATCACCGAGTGGGATGAAGTCACTGCTCGCCTGGAAGCACCAGAAACCGTAGAGGTTCGCCCACGGGTGACGGGCCAGATCGAACGCGTGGCTTTTACCGATGGTGTGCTGGTGAAGAAGGGCGATTTGCTGTTCCAGATTGATCCGCGTCCGTTCGAGCATGAAGTGCATCGCATCGAGGCGCAGTTGCAACAGGCACGCGCCACGCTGATCCGCACTAGCAACGAGGCGCAGCGCGGACAGCGTCTGTTAAGCAGCAACGCGATCTCTGCCGAACTCGCCGACACTCGCACAACCACGGCGCAGGAAGCCCGGGCCGGTGTCGATGCGATCCAGGCGCAGCTGGATCTGGCGCGTTTGAATCTCAGCTTTACCCGCGTCACGGCGCCGATCACCGGTCGTGTCAGCCGCGCGGAAATCACCGCCGGCAACATTGTCACCGCCGACACGACCGCGCTGACCAGCGTGGTCTCCACCGACAAGGTCTACGCATACTTCGATGCTGACGAACGCATGTTCCTCAAGTACAGCCTGCTTTCCCGCCAGGGCCAGCGCGGCCAGACCACGCCGGTCTACATGGGGCTTTCGAACGAGGAGGGCAACACGCACCTTGGGCAGATGAATTTTGTCGACAACCAGGTAAACCCGAAAACCGGCACCATCCGAGGCCGTGCGGTTTTTGATAACGCTGGCGGTCAATACACCCCTGGTCTGTATGCGCGCTTGAAACTGGTGGGTAGCGCTGCGTATCCCGGTCTGTTGATCAAAGACGAAGCGGTCGGCACCGACCTCGGCAAGAAATTCGTGCTAGTGGTCGGCCAGGACAACAAAGCGGTTTATCGCAGCGTTGATCTGGGGCCGAAACTGGAAGGCCTGCGCATCGTGCGCAGCGGCTTGCAGAAAGAAGATCGCATCGTCATCAACGGCCTGCAGCGCGTCCGCCCAGGTGCTTTGATCGATCCGCAGGACGCGCCGATGGCGAGCCCGGAAACGGTCACCACACTGGCTCGCCAGCGTCAGGCAATCGAAGCCGCCAATCAACCGGCTTCAGCTAAATCGCCTGCGCTGGTGAATGCTGAATCTGCCGCTGCACCTCGCGGATAAGGAGCACTGACATGAAGTTCTCCCAGTTCTTTATCACGCGGCCGATTTTCGCCGCAGTGCTATCGCTGCTGATCCTGATCGCCGGAGCCATCTCGCTGTTCCAGTTACCGATCAGCGAATACCCGGAAGTGGTGCCACCGACCGTGGTGGTCCACGCCAACTACCCCGGCGCCAACCCGAAAGTCATCGGTGAAACCGTGGCCGCGCCGTTGGAGCAGGCGATCACCGGCGTCGAGAACATGTTGTACATGTCCTCGCAATCCACCGCTGACGGCCGACTGACCCTGACCGTGACATTCGCTTTGGGCACCGATCTGGACAACGCCCAGGTCCAAGTGCAGAACCGTGTGACCCGCACCGAACCCAAGCTGCCAGAGGAAGTGACGCGCATAGGTATTACCGTCGACAAGGCTTCTCCCGAGCTGACCTTGCTGGTGCATCTGGTGGCACCGGACAAGCGCTACGACATGCTCTACCTGTCGAACTACGCGATCCTCAACGTCAAGGATGAGCTGTCGCGCCTCGACGGTATCGGCGATGTGAAGATGTTCGGTATCGGTGATTACTCGCTGCGTATCTGGCTCGATCCGAACAAGACCGCTTCGCGCAATCTGACCGCAACCGACGTAGTTAACGCGGTGCGCGAGCAGAACCGTCAGGTCGCTGCAGGACAACTGGGTTCGCCGCCGGCACCGAATGCCACGAGCTTCCAGATGTCGATCAACTCCCAGGGGCGTTTGGTCAGTGAAGAAGAGTTCGAGAACGTCATTATCCGCAGCGGTCCGGATGGCGAGATCACGCGTCTGAAAGACATCGCCCGGGTCGAGTTGGGCTCCAACCAATACGCCTTGCGCGCCTTGCTCAACAACGAGGAAGCGGTGGCGATGCCGATCTTCCAGCGTCCGGGCTCGAATGCGATCGACATCTCCAACCAGGTGCGGGCGAAGATGGCGGAACTGAAGAAGAGTTTCCCGGAAGGCATGGACTACGAAATTGTCTATGACCCGACGATCTTCGTGCGCAGTTCGATCGAGGCAGTGGTTCACACCCTGTTCGAAGCATTGATTCTCGTGGTACTGGTGGTGATCCTGTTCCTGCAAACCTGGCGCGCCTCGATCATTCCGCTGGTCGCGGTGCCGGTGTCGCTGATCGGTACGTTTGCCGTGATGCACCTGTTCGGCTTCTCGTTGAATGCGCTGTCGCTGTTCGGCCTCGTGCTGGCGATCGGGATCGTGGTGGACGATGCGATCGTGGTGGTGGAGAACGTCGAACGGAACATCGAGTCGGGGCTGGAACCGGTCGAGGCGACCAAAAAAGCCATGGGCGAGGTGACCGGTCCGATCATTGCCACGGCGCTGGTGTTGTGTGCGGTGTTCGTACCCGCAGCCTTTATTTCCGGCTTGACCGGGCAGTTCTACAAGCAGTTTGCGTTGACGATTGCGATCTCTACGGTGATCTCTGCGTTCAACTCCTTGACCTTGTCACCGGCCCTGGCCGCCGTGTTGCTCAAGGCACACGGCGCACCGAAGGACCGTTTCTCCAAAGTGTTGGATCGCCTGCTTGGTGGCTGGCTGTTCAAACCTTTCAACCGCTTCTTCGATAAGGCCAGCCATGGCTATGTGATTGCCGTGGCCAAGATCATTCGCGGCAGCAGCGTGGCGTTGCTGATATACGCAGGTCTGATCGCCTTGACCTACATGGGCTTCAGCACCACGCCGACCGGTTTTGTGCCGACCCAGGACAAGAAGTACCTAGTGACTTTCGCCCAATTGCCGGACGCCGCGAGCCTGGATCGCACCGAAAACGTGATCCGGCGCATGAGCACCATCGCCATGAACGAACCGGGCTTCGACAGCGCCGTGGCCTTCCCGGGCCTTTCGATCAACGGCTTCACAAACAGTCCGAATGCCGGCATCGCCTTCATCGGTTTGCGGCCGTTCGATGAGCGCAAGGATCCGAGCCTGTCAGCCGGGGCGATTTCCGCTTCGCTGAACGCCAAGTTCGGCAGCATCCAGGACGCCTACATCGCGGTGTTTCCGCCGCCGCCAGTGCAAGGCTTGGGCACCATCGGCGGGTTCCGTTTGCAGATCGAGGACCGGGGCAACCTGGGTTACGACGAGCTGTACAAAGAAACCATGAACATCATCAACAAGAGCCGCAGCGTTCCGGAGCTGGCCAACCTGTTCACCAGTTACACGATCAACGTGCCGCAGATCGAAGCCGCCATTGACCGCGAAAAAGCCAAGACCCACGGCGTGGCGATCAACCACATTTTCGACACGTTGCAGGTGTACCTGGGCTCGCTGTATGCCAACGACTTCAACCGTTTCGGGCGGACCTACCAGGTCAACGTACAGGCCGAACAACAGTTCCGCCAGGAGCCGGAACAGATCGGCCAATTGAAGGTGCGCAACGACCGCGGCGAGATGATCCCGTTGGCCACCTTCGTCAAGATCAGCCCTAGTTCGGGGCCTGACCGCGTCTCGCACTACAACGGTTTCGTCACCGCCGAAATCAACGGCAGCGCTGCGCCAGGCTACAGCTCCGGCCAGGCCCAGGCGGCGATTGAAAAACTGCTGAAAGAAGAATTGCCGAATGGCATGACCTACGAATGGACCGACCTGACCTACCAACAGATCCTGTCCGGCAACACCGCGTTGCTGGTGTTCCCGCTCTGCGTGTTGTTGGCGTTCCTGGTGCTGGCGGCGCTGTATGAAAGCTGGAGCCTGCCATTGGCGGTGATCCTGATCGTGCCGATGACCCTGCTGTCGGCGATTGCCGGGGTGATCATTTCCAAGGGCGACAACAACATCTTTACCCAGATCGGCCTGATCGTGCTGGTTGGTCTGGCCTGCAAGAACGCGATCCTGATCGTCGAGTTCGCCAAGGACAAACAGGAGCAGGGCATGTCGCCGCTGGATGCGGTGCTGGAGGCTTGCCGCATGCGGTTGCGGCCGATCCTGATGACCTCGTTCGCCTTCATCATGGGTGTGATTCCGCTGGTGACGTCCACTGGTTCCGGCTCCGAAATGCGCCGGGCGATGGGGGTTGCGGTGTTCTCCGGGATGCTCGGCGTAACTTTCTTCGGCTTGCTGCTGACGCCGGTGTTCTTCGTGCTGATTCGTCGCTCCATTGAGCGCAAAAACGCACGCAAGGTCGCCAAGGTTCACCCAACAACCGCATTGCATCCGGAGGCACACTGATGAACACCTTGAAGCTTTTTTTTCCCAGCCTTCTCGTCGTTGCGCTCGCCGCGTGTACGGTCGGTCCCGACTACAAGACGCCTGACACCGCGCCGGCCACTATCGTGTCGATCCAGGGCGGGCACTACGATCAATCGCGGTTTGAAACGGTGTGGTGGCAGCAATTCGATGACCCCACGCTCAACCAGTTGGTGAGCAAATCCCTGGAAGGTAACCGCGATCTGCGCGTGGCGTTCGCCCGCTGGAAAGCGGCCCGAGCGATTCGGGACGACGTCAGCAACGACAATTTGCCGGTGGTTACCAGCCGCGTCAGCAGCCAACAAGGAAAGGGCCAAGTGCCCGGTCAGACCGAAAGCCGCGTCAATCAGGAACGCTATGATCTTGGCCTCGACATGGCCTGGGAAGTCGATCTGTTCGGTCGCATCCAGCGCCAACTGGAATCCAGCGACGCTCAGGAAGATGCTGCCGCCGCAGACTTGTATCAACTGCGCGTGACGATGATTGCCGAGTTGGTGGACGCCTATGGCCAATTGCGCGGCGCACAACTGCGGGAAAAGATCGCCCTGGCCAACCTGAAGAACCAGCAGGATTCGCGCAGCGTGACGGTCAGCCTGCGCGATGCGGGTGCGGGTAATGAACTCGACGTAGTGCGCGCCGATGCACGTCTGGCTGCGGTCGAGGCTACGGTGCCGCAACTTCAAGCGGAGCAGGTGCGGCAGAAAAACCGCATCGCCACGCTGCTGGGTGAGCGTCCGAATACGTTGAGCGTGTCGTTGAACCCCGCCGAGTTGCCAGCCATCGCCAAAGTGCTGACAATTGGTGATCCCGCAGAGCTGCTGCGTCGGCGCCCGGATGTGCTTGCCGCCGAGCGCAGGCTGGCTTCCTCCACTGCGGATATCGGTGTGGCCACCGCCGACTTGTTCCCGCGCGTGAGCCTGAGCGGTTTCCTTGGTTTCACCGCCGGCCGTGGTTCGCAGATTGGTTCCAGTGCCGCCAGGGCCTGGAGTCTGGGACCGAACATCACCTGGGCAGCATTTGATCTGGGCAGCGTGCGGGCGCGCATTCGCGGTGCCGACGCCAATGCCGAAGGCGCGCTGGCGACCTATGAACAGCAAGTGCTGCTGGCGCTGGAAGAGTCTGAAAACGCCTTCAGCGACTATGGCAAACGCCAACAACGCTTGTTGTCGTTGATCAAACAAAGCGAATCGAGCCGCGCCGCTGCCGACCTTGCGGCCATCCAGTACAAGGAAGGAACCGTGGATTATCTGGTGCTGCTGGATGCGCAGCGCGAGCGGCTCAACGCCGAAGATGCTCAGGCACTGGGTGAAACCGATCAGTACCGTGGCATCGTCGCGATCTATAAAGCGTTGGGTGGTGGTTGGGACAGCGGTGACGGCAGGGTCGCGAGCGTTTATTGATATACCGATCGAAACCCCTGGCGGAATCTTTGGCACAATATCAGAAGCGATTTAGAGAAGGTGCAGCGTTTACCTCGCCTGATCGTTCGTCATTATGATTCCAGCAGCGATTGCTCACACCATCGCTGCTGGTCTGGACTCCACAGGCAAGGCGTGTCGAGAACTGCGGCAACTTAAGGTAATAGGCCTGCCGAGCGATACGTCGCGATTGTTCTGTCAAAGACACTGATGTCAGCCCGCCCGCGAGCGATCAATTGAGCTCCCTCCACAGCCGCATAGATCGCCAGCGCTTGTTCCTGTCGTTCCTCAAGGCTCAGCTGTGGCCGGCAAACCGACAACACTTCCGTCAGCCAGCGCACATTCAGTTCGGTGAAACCGTCGACCTCTGTCCTTACCTCTGGTGGCAAGTCATCGTATTCGGCAGACATGATCCCGCACAGGCACATGCGATTGTCGTTGACCAAAGCCATGCGAAAGATGTCCGTGTAGCCCTTGATCCACACATTCAGGTCGTCGGAATCGGCCCGTAAGCCAGCAAGGTATTCAAGCCCATCCTCGGTGTAACGTTTGGCTAAAGCCGCGCCCAAGTCGCCTTTGGTAGGGAAGTGGTAGTGGATGCTCGCGCTTTTGATGCCGACTTCCTTGGCGAGCTCACGAAAGCTCAAGCCGTTGTAGCCCCGGGTCTGCACCATC
>JARDZH010000058.1 GCA_029240955.1 Pseudomonas sp.
CCACGCCATTGAGCAGCGCGCCGACACCCGGCGAGTGCACTTCAACGCCGATGAAATCCTGATCCGGTGCCGCGGCGGCCATTTCCAACAGGGAATGGCCCATGCCAAAACCGATTTCCAGCGTACGCGGCGCACTGCGACCGAACACCTGATCGAAATCCACAGACGCATCTGTCAGCGAAAGGCCGAATTTCGGCCGCCCCTGATCCAGGCCCCGCTGCTGGCCTTCGGTCATGCGGCCTGCGCGCATCACGAAGCTCTTGATGCGGCGGTGCTGGCGCTCTTCGCCTTCTTCGGTAGCAGGCGACTCTGGGTGCGGAACGTGCGAATCAGTCATCAACGGGCTCTTACTTGATCAGGCCATCCAGCGGCGAAGACGCGCTGGCATAGAGTTTTCGAGGCATGCGCCCGGCGAGGTACGCCAGACGACCAGCAATTACAGCGTGCTTCATGGCTTCAGCCATCATGATCGGCTGCTGGGCATGGGCGATAGCCGAGTTCATCAGCACGGCTTCACAGCCCAGCTCCATGGCAATGGTAGCGTCGGAAGCGGTGCCGACACCGGCATCGACCAGCACCGGCACTTTGGTTTCTTCGAGGATGATCTGCAGGTTGTACGGGTTGCAGATCCCAAGACCGCTGCCGATCAGGCCAGCCAGCGGCATGATCGCGATGCAGCCGATTTCTGCCAGCTGACGCGCCACGATAGGGTCATCGCTGGTGTAGACCATCACATCAAAACCGTCCTTGACCAGCACTTCGGCGGCCTTGAGGGTTTCGATGACATTGGGAAACAGCGTCTTCTGATCGGCGAGGACTTCCAGCTTCACCAGATTGCGGCCGTCGAGCAGCTCACGGGACAAGCGGCACGTGCGAACCGCTTCGGTGGCATCGAAGCAACCGGCGGTGTTCGGCAGAATGGTGTAGCGATCCGGCGGCAGCACGTCCAGCAGGTTCGGCTCGCCCGGGTTCTGGCCCAGGTTGGTCCGCCGCACGGCAACGGTCACGATTTCGGCACCCGAAGCCTCGATCGCCAGACGGGTCTGCTCCATGTCCGCATATTTGCCAGTACCGACCAGCAGGCGTGATTCAAAGGTCCGACCGGCCAGAACGAAAGGCTTGTCGCTGCGTACATTGCTCATCGGGAATCCTCTTCAACAAGATGTGAGTCGTTGCTCTGCGGCCTGGATCAAGTTTCTGCCTGATCAACCGCCGCCGATGGCGTGAACCACTTCGACCTGATCGCCTTCGGACAATACCGTCGACTCATGCTGGCTGCGCGGCACGATATCCAGGTTCAGCTCCACCGCAACCCGACGTCCGACGAGGTCCAGACGGGTCAACAATGCCGAGACGGTATCGCCGTCGGCCAACTCAAAGGATTCACCGTTCAACTGAATGCGCATGCGAGAGCAGCCATCATTTTAAGGGGCCAGCATTCTAGCCCGATCAGTCAGGATGACCAAGGCTAAGCCACGCCATTCGTCTCGGGCTGGCGAGCTTTACGCTGTCCCACCGAGCCGCCAGGCAGCCAGACCGAGCAACGCCCAACCGACCAGAAACGCCAGGCCGCCAAACGGCGTGACGATTCCCAGCTTGCTGAAGCCAGTCAGCGTCAGTATGTACAGGCTGCCTGAAAACAGCAGAACGCCCAGCGCAAAGGAAAAGCCGGCCCAGGTCACGAGCCTTCCAGGCAATTGCGCGGCGAGCACGGCCACGCCGAGCAGCGCCAAGGCATGAACCAGTTGGTAGAGCACACCTGTGTGGAAGATCGCCAGGTATTCCGGGCTCAGGCGGTTCTTGAGGCCGTGAGCGGCGAAGGCACCCAGCCCAACGCCTGTGAAGCCGAAAAAGGCAGCCAGCATCAAAAAGCTACGAAGCATCAGGGTCTCCCGGGAAAAATCGTTCAAAGGCGCACGGTCTGTATAATGGCCCGCTCAACGGGTTCGGCCAAGCCATCTCTATGCTGCAGTCTCTCTTGCTCCGTGTCTTCAAGGTCCTGCTGTGGTTCGCAGCGGGCAGTTTCGTTCTGGTTCTGGCGCTGCGCTGGGTTCCGCCGCCTGGTACGGCCTTGATGGTCGAGCGCAAGATCGAGTCCTGGTTCGACGGCCAGCCCATCGACCTGCAGCGCACCTGGCAACCCTGGGACAAGATTGCCGACAGCCTCAAGGTGGCGGTCGTCGCCGGTGAAGATCAGAAATTCGCCGAGCATTGGGGCTTTGACGTCGATGCCATTCAAGCGGCGATCCTGCACAACGAACGTGGCGGCTCGATACGCGGCGCCAGTACGTTGAGCCAGCAGGTTTCGAAGAATCTCTTCCTGTGGTCCGGCCGCAGCTATGTGCGCAAGGCGCTGGAGGCTTGGTTTACGCTGCTGATCGAGCTGCTGTGGTCCAAGGAGCGAATCCTTGAGGTGTACCTGAACAGCGTCGAGTGGGACGAAGGTGTATTCGGCGCACAGGCTGCGGCCCAGCACCACTTCGGCGTCAACGCCAGTGCTCTGAGCACCCAGCAATCGAGTTATCTGGCGGCGGTTCTGCCCAATCCTCGTCAATGGAGCGCCAGCCGTCCCGGCAGCTACGTGTCACGCCGTGCTGGCTGGATTCGCCAACAGATGCGGCAATTGGGTGGCGAAGGATATCTGGCAGGGTTGAACCACAGCCGCAGGTTTTGATGGCGGCACAACGCTCAAACAAAAACGCCCCGACATGATCGGGGCGTTTTGCATTACCGGGTGCGTTACGCGGCAATCGACGTCTTGAGCTTGTTCATCGCGCTCTTTTCCAGCTGACGAATCCGCTCGGCCGAGACGTTGTACTTCTGCGCCAGGTCGTGCAGCGTGGCCTTCTCTTCCGCCAGCCAGCGCTGGTAGAGAATGTCACGGCTGCGCTCGTCCAGCACATCCAGCGCCTGATGCAGGTTGGCCGTAGAGCTGTCAGTCCAGTCCGAATCTTCCAGCTGACGAGCCGGATCGTAACGATGGTCTTCCAGATAATTGGCCGGTGACTGAAACGCGCTGTCGTCGTCTGCTTCGGCAGCCGGATCGAACGCCATGTCCTGACCGGTCAGGCGGCTTTCCATCTCGCGAACTTCGCGCGGCTCTACTCCGAGGCTTTCAGCGACACGATGCACTTCATCGTTGTTCAGCCAGGCCAGACGTTTCTTCTGGCTGCGCAGGTTGAAGAACAGCTTGCGCTGCGCCTTGGTGGTGGCGACCTTGACGATCCGCCAGTTGCGCAGGATGAACTCGTGAATCTCAGCCTTGATCCAGTGCACGGCAAAGGAAACCAGACGCACGCCCATTTCCGGGTTGAATCGCTTCACGGCCTTCATCAGGCCGACATTACCTTCCTGGATCAGGTCGGCTTGTGCCAGACCGTAACCCGAATAACTGCGTGCGATGTGCACCACAAAACGCAGGTGGGCAAGGACCATTTGACGGGCCGCTCCCAGATCCTGCTCATAGTAGAGACTCTCAGCCAGTTCACGCTCCTGCTCCGGCGTCAGCAATGGAATGCTGTTGACGGTATGCACGTAGGCCTCGAGGTTCGCCCCCGGGACTAAAGCATATGCAGGTTGCAAAGAAGTGGTCATACGAAAAAACCTCCGACTCACATGACTCGTGCAGTTGAGCACCCCAAATTGACTGGGAACCGCTAGACAAGTTCCCACAGCTTCATGAGTCAATTGGTGAAACAAAATTTAGCTTATCGTGGCGCCAGCTCTCGCAAATGGCGGGCGACCGCAATCCAAGCACCGATATACCCTAACAACACCGCCCCTAGCAAGAGCGAAAGACCGTCACCAGCCGGGACGCCGTCCAGTGCGAAGTCGCTACCGTACAACCCTGCCAGACCTGTGACCGCACCGTTGAGCCAGTTCAGGCCGTAAGCCAGTACACCCCAGGACAGGAGCCCGGCACCGAAGCCGTACAACGCACCCATATAAAGGAAAGGTCTGCGCACATAGCTGTCGGTGCCACCGACCAGCTTGATGACTTCGATTTCGGTACGACGGTTTTCGATGTGCAGCCGGATGGTGTTGCCAATGACCAACAGCAAAGCCGAGACCAATAGAACCGTCAAGCCGAACACAAAGCGATCGCCCAGCTTGAGAATCGCTGCCAGACGTTCGACCCAGACCAGATCGAGCTGAGCCTGCTGCACTTTCGGCAGCTCGGCGAGCCGGGTGCGCAGTGCTTCGAGCGCTGGCTTGTCCACTTCATCCGGCGTCACGACGACCACGCCCGGCAGCGGGTTATCGGGCAGTTCCTTGAGCGCTTCGCCCAGACCCGACTGCTGCTGGAACTCGTTGAGCGCCTGTTCGCTGCTGATGTATTCCGCTTGCGCTACACCGGGCATGGCCTGGATTTCGTCGCGCAGGCGGGTTCCGTCAGCGCTGCTCGCGTCCAGATTCAGATAGATCGAGATCTGGGCCGCACGCTGCCAAGACCCACCGAGACGCTCGACGTTGCTCAGCAGCAACGAAAGCCCCATCGGCAGGCTCAAGGCACTCGCCATCACCAGACACGTAAAGAAGCTGCCAATGGGCTGCTTGCCCAAGCGACGCAAACTGTCCGCCATGCTGGTGCGGTGGCTTTCCAGCCATGCACCCAGCAGAGTTTTGAAGTCCGGACCGTCGTCGTCATGGTCATGCCGCTGTTTCTTTTTCGGAGCCGGATCGGCGGCCTTTGGCGCTACGCGCTCGGACACCTTGGGACTGCGTGTAGCACTCATACCCCGGCCTCCCCGTCGCCGATCAGACGACCGCGTTGCAGGGTCAGCATGCGGTGGCGCATGCGGGCGATCAACGCCAGGTCGTGGCTGGCGATCAGCACGCTGGTCCCCAGCCGGTTGATGTCTTCGAAGACGCCCATGATTTCCGCCGCCAGACGTGGGTCGAGGTTACCGGTAGGTTCGTCGGCCAACAGCAAGGCAGGTCGGTGAACGATAGCGCGGGCGATGCCGACGCGCTGCTGCTGGCCGGTGGACAGGTCGCCGGGATACAGCTCGGCCTTGTCGGACAGCGCAACTCGCTCCAGCGCCGAATCGACACGCTTGAGAATCTCGGCCTTGGACAGACCGAGAATCTGCAGAGGCAACGCAACGTTGTTGAACACGGTGCGATCGAACAGCAACTGGTGGTTCTGAAACACCACGCCGATCTGGCGACGCAGAAACGGGATCTGCGCATTGCTGATCTGCCCCAGATCCTGACCAGCCAGCATCAGCTTGCCGGTGGTGGGACGTTCCATAGCGAGCAGCAGGCGAAGCAGCGTGCTTTTGCCCGCGCCGGAATGCCCGGTCACGAACAGAAATTCGCCGCGACGCACTCGAAAGCTCAGTTCATGCAGTCCGACGTGTCCGTTCGGATAGCGCTTACCGACCTGTTCGAACCGGATCATGTACGCTCCCGCTCCGCAAACAGTGCCTGAACGAAGGGTTCGGCTTCGAAAGTGCGCAGATCGTCGATACCTTCGCCAACGCCGATGTAACGGATCGGCAAACCGAACTGCTTGGCCAGCGCGAAGATTACGCCGCCCTTGGCCGTGCCATCGAGTTTAGTCAGCGCCAGCCCGGTCAGAGCGACCGTCTGGTTGAATTGCTTGGCCTGATTGATGGCGTTCTGACCAGTACCTGCGTCGAGCACCAGCAGCACTTCGTGCGGCGCTTCGACGTCGAGTTTACCGATCACGCGGCGAACCTTCTTCAGCTCTTCCATCAGGTTGTCTTTGGTGTGCAGACGGCCAGCCGTGTCGGCGATCAGAACGTCGACACCGCGCGCCTTGGCGGCCTGGACAGCGTCGAAGATCACCGAAGCAGAGTCGGCACCGGTGTGCTGAGCGATGACCGGAATCTGATTGCGCTCGCCCCAGACCTGCAATTGTTCGACGGCAGCGGCGCGGAAGGTATCGCCCGCTGCCAGCATGACTTTCTTGCCCTCGAGCTGCAGCTTCTTGGCCAGCTTGCCAATGGTGGTGGTCTTGCCCGCACCGTTGACGCCCACGACCAGAATGACATACGGCTTGTGCTCGGCCTTGATGACCAGCGGCTGCTCGACCGGCTTGAGCATCGCTGCCAGTTCGGCCTGCAACGAGGTGTACAACGCCTGCGCATCGGTCAGCTGTTTGCGGGCGACCTTCTGAGTCAGGCTCTGAATGATCACCGACGTGGCCTCGACGCCGACGTCAGCGGTCAGCAGGCGGGTTTCGATCTCTTCAAGCAAATCGTCATCAATGGCCTTCTTGCCCAGGAACAGGCTCGCCATGCCTTCGCCGATACTGGCACTGGTCTTGGACAAGCCCTGCTTCAGACGTGCGAAAAAGCCTACCTTGGCAGCCTCGGTTTCCGGAATGACAGGCACGACAGACGCGGCTATCGGCTCGACCACAGGTTCCTGAGCTGCTGCGGGCTGCTCGACAACCGCCGGGGCCACTGGCTCTGGCGCAACCAGCACTGGCTCGGGCACGCTGACCGGCACGATATCAAGCGGTGGCTCGGGTTGCGGTTCCGGCTCGACGCGGGCCTGGGGCTCAATGATCGGCTCAGGCACCGGCTGTGGAGCCGAATGTACATGCGCGTGCTCGGGAATCGGCGGCGGAGTACGAGGCTCAAGCTCATCGATCAGCGCGACCGACTCATCGGCCACCGGCAACGTCAGCCAAGGCTGCGCGGCCGGCTCGCCCGGCGGAACCGGTGCGTGCGGCTCGGCTGCCGTTGGCGCAACCGACGGTTCGACGGCCTGCGGTTGAGGTTCTGCGAGCGGCGGTGCTTCCGCGACGCGCTCAGGCTCGGTTACAGGAAGTTCTTCGGGCTGCGGCTCGGCTTGCTGCGGCTTCTTGCGCCACCACCCGAACAGGCCTTTCTTCTCGCCAGCCGGGGCTGGGTTCTTCTTGTCGTCGTTGGAACCAAACATGGAGGACGGCTATCTCAAGGTAGCGAAACGCCAGAGGGCGTCTCGGAAAATTCTGACATGAAAAACAGACTGCATTAAAGGCCGCTTGTTCACTGACCCACCGTACTATGCGGGTAGCATTCGACTGCCCTTAAACAGGTTTCATCTGGTTTTGGCCGGTGAAGGCTGTTTCTGTCGCAAACGGATCAGTATCCTAACACCCCCGCGCCCGCCGACGCTAAGTTCAAGCGGGCCGTCCTACAGGTTCAAACTACGAATGAATGCTCTAGCCCGCCGCGCCGCAGGCCTGCTGCTCAGCACAATTTGTCTGCCCCTGACAGCACTGGCCGCCGACCCGCAACCTACCCACGAGTTCACGCTCGATAACGGACTGAAAGTGGTTGTCCGCGAGGACCACCGCGCTCCGGTCGTGGTTTCCCAGATCTGGTACAAGGTCGGCTCGAGTTACGAGACGCCGGGCCAGACCGGGCTTTCGCACGCACTGGAACACATGATGTTCAAGGGCAGCAGCAAGACCGGCCCGGGCGAATCGTCGTTGATCCTGCGTGACCTGGGCGCAGAAGAGAATGCTTTCACCAGTGATGACTACACCGCTTATTACCAGGTGCTGGCCCGCGACCGTCTGAGCGTAGCGCTGGAACTGGAAGCGGATCGCATGGCGACGCTGAAGCTGCCGGCGGACGAGTTCAGCCGCGAAATCGAAGTCATCAAGGAAGAACGCCGCCTGCGCACCGATGACCAGCCGATGAGCAAGGCTTTCGAACGCTTCAAGGCCATGGCTTATCCGGCCAGCGGTTATCACACGCCGACCATCGGCTGGATGGCTGATCTGGATCGCATGAAGGTCGAGGAGCTGCGTCACTGGTACGAGTCCTGGTACGCGCCGAACAACGCGACGCTGGTCGTCGTCGGTGACGTGAAGCCAGACGAAGTGAAGGCACTGGCCGAGCGCTTCTTCGGTTCGGTTCCACGTCGCGACGTTCCAGCGTCGAAAAAGCCACTGGAACTGGCCGAGCCCGGCGAACGCCGCATTTCGCTGCACGTCCAGACCCAGCTGCCCAGCCTGATCTACGGTTTCAACGTGCCAAGCCTTGCCACAGCGCAAGACGCGCGTTCGGTCAACGCATTGCGCCTGATCGCTGCCCTGCTCGACGGCGGCTACAGCGCCCGTATTCCTACTCGCCTGGAACGCGGCGAAGAGCTGGTATCCGGTGCAGCGGCGCG
>JARDZH010000059.1 GCA_029240955.1 Pseudomonas sp.
TCATCCCCAACGGTTGAAATAACCTTCCCCACCCCCATATGAGTTTTCATCAGGGCATTTTCGCCCCGCTGCGTGGAGACTCTCCCCTTGACCACCATCGTTTCAGTGCGCCGCCACGGCAAAGTCGTCATGGCAGGCGACGGCCAGGTTTCCCTTGGCAACACCGTCATGAAAGGCAACGCGAAGAAAGTCCGTCGCCTCTATCATGGCGAAGTGATTGCCGGGTTCGCTGGCGCTACCGCCGATGCTTTCACTCTGTTCGAACGCTTTGAAGGCCAGCTGGAAAAACACCAGGGCCATCTGGTTCGTGCAGCCGTCGAACTGGCCAAGGACTGGCGTACCGACCGTTCTCTCAGCCGCCTTGAGGCGATGCTGGCGGTTGCCAACAAGGACGCTTCGCTGATCATCACCGGTAATGGCGACGTCGTAGAGCCGGAAGACGGCCTGATCGCCATGGGCTCCGGCGGCGCTTTCGCTCAAGCGGCAGCCCGTGCGCTGATGCTCAAGACCGACCTGTCGGCTCGCGAAATCACCGAAACCGCATTGCATATCGCCGGCGATATTTGCGTGTTCACCAACCACAACATCACCATCGAGGAGCAGGATCTCGCTGACGAAGCCTGAGCACCGCTGCCATAACCGCCGTGCCGGCTTCATTTCATTCAGAGGATCGCATTCATTATGTCCATGACTCCCCGCGAAATCGTCCATGAACTCAATCGCCATATCATCGGCCAGGACGATGCCAAGCGCGCTGTTGCCATTGCGCTGCGCAACCGCTGGCGCCGCATGCAGCTGCCCGAAGAGCTGCGCGTTGAAGTAACGCCCAAGAACATTCTGATGATCGGCCCGACCGGCGTCGGCAAGACCGAAATCGCCCGTCGTCTCGCCAAACTGGCGAACGCGCCGTTTCTCAAGGTTGAAGCGACCAAATTCACCGAAGTGGGTTACGTCGGCCGCGATGTCGAGTCGATCATTCGTGATCTGGCTGATGCCGCCATCAAGCTGCTGCGCGAGCAGGAAATCGTCAAGGTTCGTCATCGCGCCGAAGACGCCGCCGAAGACCGCATTCTCGACGCGCTGCTGCCACCTGCCCGCGGCGGCTTCAACGAAGAACCGGTGTCGACCAGCGATTCCAACACGCGCCAGCTGTTCCGCAAGCGCCTGCGTGAAGGCCAGCTGGACGACAAGGAAATCGAGATCGAAGTCGCCGAGGCCGTTGGCGTCGACATTTCCGCGCCGCCAGGCATGGAAGAAATGACCAATCAGCTTCAGAGCCTGTTTGCCAACATGGGCAAGGGCAAGAAGAAGAGCCGCAAGCTCAAGGTCAAGGAAGCGCTCAAGCTGGTGCGCGACGAAGAAGCCAGCCGCCTGGTCAATGACGAAGAGCTCAAGGTCAAGGCACTGGAAGCGGTCGAGCAGCACGGCATCGTGTTCATCGACGAGATCGACAAGGTGGCCAAGCGCGGCAACACCGGCGGTGCCGATGTTTCCCGTGAAGGCGTTCAGCGCGATCTGCTGCCCCTGATCGAAGGCTGCACCGTGAACACCAAGCTGGGCATGGTCAAGACTGACCACATCCTGTTCATTGCATCCGGTGCGTTCCACCTGAGCAAACCGAGCGACCTGGTGCCTGAGCTGCAAGGCCGTCTGCCGATCCGTGTCGAGCTCAAAGCACTGACTCCGCAGGACTTCGAGCGCATTCTGAGCGAACCGCATGCATCGCTGACCGAGCAATACCGCGAACTGCTCAAGACCGAAGGCCTGAACATCGAGTTCAAGCCAGACGGGATCAAGCGTCTGGCGGAAATTGCCTGGCAGGTGAACGAGAAGACCGAGAACATCGGTGCTCGTCGTTTGCACACCCTGCTTGAGCGCTTGCTCGAAGAGGTGTCGTTCAGTGCCGGTGACCTGGCAAGCAGCCCGGACGCCGCGCCGATCAGCATCGACGCCGACTACGTCAACAGCCACCTTGGCGAGCTGGCGAACGACGAAGACCTGTCGCGCTACATTCTCTAAGCGACGCGTCAAACCAGGCTGCAAGCGGACCTGCTCCGCTTGCAGCTTTTTTACGCCCGGCTTTTGGCTTGTAGCGGGCGACTCCCGGCTTTAAGCTGCGCCTCATGACCCGACTCCCTACCGCCATCCAGTTGCACAAAGCCTCCAAGACACTGACGCTCAAGTATGCGTCGGGTGAGGAATACCATCTGCCCGCCGAGTTGCTGCGAGTCCATTCGCCGTCTGCCGAAGTGCAGGGCCATGGCAAGCCGATTCTGCAACACGGCAAGCTGGGCGTGGGGCTGCTCAAGGTAGAGCCTGCCGGGCAATACGCGCTGAAGCTCACCTTCGATGACGGTCACGACAGCGGTCTGTTTACCTGGGAATACCTCTACGAGCTGGGCAAGCGGCAGGACGAGCTCTGGGCGGATTATCTGCAGGAGCTTGAGAAGGCCGGCAAATCCCGCGACCCGTCCGAGCAGGTCATCAAGCTGATGTTGTAACAGGTCATTCGTCAGCCCATCGAACGACCCGACCGCCCCGCCTGGCTTTTCTCCACAGCGCGCATCGCCGCACCCCGCTGCTCTAGCGCACCGCCCGCCCTTTTAGAACGCACTTTCTAATCGAATTTGCTTCAATGTTCCGCGCAGCGGTCAATGACTGACCCTGCTTGCGAATTATTGGAATCTCGCGTAACCAATGACTTTGTCAGTTTCCAGCATCGGCAATGATGCGGACAGCAGTATGCAAAGCCGTGGTCACGTGAAGCGCAGCTGTTCAGGCGCCTTCGCGGTAGCTTGCATAAATTCCGGAAATTGACTGGCAACCATCATCGGTCACACGAGCAGTAGTACCGGCGCTCAGCCTGTGTCACTGGTCACAGGAAGACTGTCGGTACTCGTCTCGGACAATGGAGCGTCGTAGATGAGTAGCAAGAACAATGATGACCTGCAGCTGCAAGCCTCTGAACACACCCTGGGCCTGAACCCGGTGATAGGTTTGCGCCGCAAAGACTTACTGACCACCGCTCGCATCGTCCTGCGCCAGGCACTCAAGCAACCGGTCCACAGCCTGCGGCACGTCGCTCATTTCGGCGTGCAACTGAGCAACGTCCTGCTGGGCCGATCCGAACTGCAGCCAACGCCTGAGGATCGACGTTTTTCCGACCCAGCCTGGAGCCACAACCCGCTGTATCGGCGTTATCTGCAGATCTATCTGGCATGGCGCACTGAACTGCATGAGTGGGTCGGCAACAGCAACCTCACGCCGCAAGACATCAGCCGTGGTCACTTTGTGATCAACCTGCTGACCGAAGCCATGTCGCCCAGCAATTCGGCGGCCAACCCGGCGGCGGTCAAACGTTTCTTCGAGACCGGCGGCAAGAGCCTGCTCGATGGGCTGTCGCATCTGGCCAAGGATCTGGTGCAAAACGGCGGCATGCCGAGCCAGGTCAACATGGACGCCTTCGAAGTCGGCAAGAACCTGGGCACCACCGAAGGCGCGGTGGTGTTTCGCAGCGAAATGCTGGAACTGATCCAGTACAAACCCATCACCGATCAGGTCCACGAACGGCCGTTGCTGGTCGTTCCGCCGCAGATCAACAAGTTCTACGTGTTCGACCTGAGCCCGGACAAAAGCCTGGCGCGGTTCTGCCTGCGCAGCCAGGTGCAGACATTCATCATCAGCTGGCGCAATCCAACCAAGGCGCAGCGGGAATGGGGCCTGTCGAGCTACATCGAAGCGTTGAAAGAAGCCGTGGACGTGGTGATCGAGATCACCGGCAGCCCGGATATCAACATGCTCGGGGCCTGCTCCGGCGGGATCGTCTGCACGGCGTTGCTCGGTCATTACGCTGCGCTGGAGCGCCAGAAAGTCCATGCCATGACGCTGTTGGTCAGCGTACTGGACACAACGCTGGAGACCGAAGTGGCGCTGTTCGTCGACGAGCAGACGTTGGAAAGCGCCAAGCGCCGTTCTTATCAGGCCGGCGTGCTGGAAGGTCGCGACATGGCCAAGGTGTTTGCCTGGATGCGCCCCAATGACCTGATCTGGAACTACTGGGTGAACAACTACCTGCTGGGCAACGAGCCGCCGGTGTTCGACATCCTGTTCTGGAACAACGACACCACGCGCCTGCCGGCGGCCTTTCACGGCGACCTGATCGAAATGTTCAAGAACAATCCGCTGACGCGTCCCAACGCGCTGGAAGTCTGCGGTACTCCGATCGATCTGCAGCAGGTCAAGGCCGACGTCTTCTGCCTGGCCGGTACCAACGACCACATCACGCCGTGGCAGTCCTGCTACAAGTCGGCGCGTCTGTTTGGCGGCAATACCGAGTTCGTGCTGTCCAGCAGCGGCCATATTCAGAGCATCCTCAACCCGCCGGGCAACCCCAAGGCGCGATTCATGACCAACCCTGAATTACCGGCCGACCCGCTGAAGTGGCAGGAAAACGGCACCAAGCACACTGACTCCTGGTGGCTGCACTGGCAGGCCTGGCAAACCCAGCGCTCGGCGGATCTCAAAGATGCTCCGGCGACACTCGGCAGCCAGCTTTATCCGGCCGGTGAAGCCTCTCCAGGCACTTACGTACACGAACGCTAGTATTTTCAAGAGAGCGTGTACCCAGTGGTCAGCAGTAGGATCGGCACTGTAGCGGGCGACGTACACGTTACAGCGGCACTCATGAGGTCATGCCTCGGTTGATCTGGCGCAGCGCGAGCAGCTTGCCAGTGGTCTTAACGAACAGGGCTTCGCGCATGCCTAAACCCTTTGTATTTCGTTCCATCGACCTGGACGGTCACACCATCAGGACCGCCGTGCGACCCGGCAACAACCACCTGACCCCGCTGCTGATCTTCAACGGCATTGGCGCCAACCTTGAACTGGTGTTCCCGTTCGTCGATGCGCTGGACCCTGATCTGGAGGTCATCGCGTTCGATGTGCCCGGCGTCGGCGGTTCGTCCACGCCCAGCCGGCCCTATCGCTTTCCGGGGCTGGCGAAGCTGGCGGCGCGCATGCTCGATTATCTGGACATCGGCCAGGTGAACGCCATCGGCGTTTCATGGGGCGGCGCGCTGGCCCAGCAGTTCGCCCATGACTACCCGGAACGTTGCAAGAAACTGGTTCTGGCGGCGACGGCGGCCGGCATGGTGATGGTGCCGGGCAAACCTCGGGTGCTGTGGCTGATGGCCAGTCCACGACGCTATATCCAGCCGTCCCATGTCATTCGCATCGCGCCGGAGATCTACGGCGGAGCCTTTCGTCGCGATCCATACCTGGCTGCCAATCACGCCGCCAAGGTACGTTCGTCCGGCAAGCTGGGCTATTACTGGCAGCTGTTTGCAGGCATGGGCTGGACCAGCATCCACTGGCTGCACAAGATTCAGCAGCCCACCCTGGTGCTGGCCGGCGACGACGATCCGCTGATCCCGCTGGTAAATATGCGGCTGCTGGCTTGGCGGATACCCAATGCCCAGCTACACATAATCGATGACGGTCATTTGTTCCTCATCACTCGAGCCGAGGCCGTCGCTCCCATCATCATGGGTTTCCTGCAGCAGGAACGACAACGCGCAGTCATGCATCCGCGACCGCTGCCACCCAAAGCCCGTTGATTGACCAGCCGTATTCAACGGAGCGGGAGACTTGACGAACATCCGCATTACCGACTGTGCCGACAGACAGGAATTCGACTGGCGCAGAACCACGCAGGCCCGTCGAATACGGGCCTGCGTCATTCCATGGGCTGATGGCTTGACGAAGGAGTGTTGCCCTCATGCGAAAAAAATCTACGGTGGTGGGCGAGGCCACCCCGGCCACTTATATCAATGCACAAAGCGCCATAACCGGTCTGCGTGGGAGTGACCTGTTATCAACCCTGCGTGCCGTCGCGATACAGGGTTGGCGCCATCCACTGCGCAGTGCCCGTCGCGCCCTGGCGTTGGGCAGTCAGGTAGGACGCGTCGTGCTGCTGGGCGAGACGCCGTATCCGCCCAACCCACGCGACAGCCGTTTCGCCGATCCGACCTGGAGCCTCAACCCGCTGTACCGACGCGGTCTGCAGGTCTATCTCAGCTGGCAGCACCAGATCAAACACTGGATCGATGAAAGCGACCTGTCCAGAGACGACCGGGCGCGGGCGCATTTCCTGTTCGCACTGATCAACGATGCGATGTCGCCCACCAATACGCTGCTCAACCCGTTGGCGGTCAAGGCGCTGTTCGACTCAGGCGGCACCAGCGTACTGCGAGGCCTGCGGCACATGGCCGACGACCTGCTGCACAACAACGGGCTGCCGCGCCAGACCACTCGCGACGCTTTCGAGATTGGCCGCACGGTGGCGACTACGCCCGGCGCTGTGGTGTTTCGCAACGACATGCTGGAGCTGATCCAGTACAAACCGATGAGCGAAAAGCAGTTCTCTCGACCGATGCTGATCGTGCCGCCGCAGATCAACAAGTACTACATCTTCGACCTGAGCCCCAACAACAGCTTCGTGCAGTACGCGCTGAAGAACGGGCTGCAGACCTTTGTGATCAGCTGGCGCAATCCGGACATCCGGCATCGCGAATGGGGGCTGTCCAGTTATGTGGAAGCCGCCGAAGAAGCGATGAATGTGTGTCGAGCGATCACGGGGGCCCGCGAGGTGAATCTGGTCGGCGCCTGCGCAGGTGGCCTGACGATCGCGGCGCTGCAAGGCCATCTTCAGGCCAAGCGCCAGTTGCGCCGCGTCGCCAGCGCTACGTATATGGTCAGCTTGCTCGACGCGCAGATCGAAAGTCCGGCCACGCTGTTCATCGACGAACAGACTCTGGAAGCCGCCAAGCGACGTTCGTATCAGCGCGGGATTCTTGAAGGCAGCGACATGGCGCGGGTGTTTGCCTGGATGCGCCCCAACGATCTGATCTGGAGCTACTGGATCAATAACTATCTGCTGGGCAAGTCGCCGCCCGCGTTCGACATCCTGTACTGGAACAACGACACCACGCGCCTGCCGGCCGCGTTGCATGGCGACCTGCTGGACTTCTTCAAACACAACCCGCTTGCGCATCCAGGCGGCCTCGAAGTGTGCGGTACGCCGGTCGACCTGCAGAAAGTGACGGTGGACAGCTTCAGCATCGCCGGCATCAACGATCACATCACGCCGTGGGATTCGGTGTATCGCTCGACCTTGCTGCTGGGCGGGGAGCGGCGTTTTCTGCTCTCCAACAGCGGGCATGTGCAGAGCATTCTCAACCCGCCGGGCAACCCCAAATCCCACTATGTCGAGCACAGTCAGCTGAGCAGCGACCCGCGCGCCTGGTACTACGACGCCAAGCAGCAGGATGGCAGCTGGTGGCCAACCTGGCTGAGCTGGATTCAGGAGCATTCGGGCGCGGAGCGCGAGACGAACGTGGATCTGGGCAACGCGAATTTCCCGCCGATGGAGGCGGCGCCCGGCACTTACGTGCACGTGCGTTGACCCTTTCGATTTCCTCAAGGCTCTGCCATTCAGGAGTGCGGCTGTTCGCAGCCGCCCCTGGCTGCGCATGCCGGACATTCAGAAACCAGACAAGAAGCCCGGATGAAGACCCGCGACCGTATCCTCGAATGTGCGTTGAATCTGTTCAATCAGGAAGGCGAACCGAACGTCTCGACCCTGGAAATTGCCAATGAAATGGGCATCAGCCCCGGCAACCTGTATTACCACTTCCACGGCAAGGAGCCGTTGGTGCTGGGCCTGTTCGAGCGTTTCCAGTGCGAGCTGACGCCGCTGCTCGACCCGCCCGCCGACGCCCGGCTGACTGCCGAGGATTACTGGCTGTTTCTGCACCTGATCGTCGAGCGCGTGGCTCACTACCGATTCCTGTTTCAGGACCTGTCCAATCTGGCCGGCCGACTGCCGAAACTGGCGCGCGGCATCCGCAACCTGCTCAACGCGCTCAAGCGCACGCTGGCTTCACTGCTGGCGCATCTCAAGTCTCAAGGACAACTGGCAAGCGACACCCAGGCGCTGGGGCAACTGGTGGAGCAGATCACCATGACGCTGCTGTTTTCGCTGGATTACCAACGCATATTGGGCCGAGAGCCGGAAGTGCGGATAGTCGTGTACCAGATCATGATGCTGGTGGCCCCGCATCTGGTGCCCGCGTCCGGA
>JARDZH010000060.1 GCA_029240955.1 Pseudomonas sp.
ATGAAGATACAGATGGAAAAGGAAACCGTCGTACGGTTCCTGTTACAGCTTATTAACTGACAGTCGGTATGAAACAAACACTTACCGCCGATACTTATTGCAAACACTCACGCAGCGTACGCACCAGCGTCTGCGCCCGTGGATCCATCAACACATACGGGCCCAAGGTATTAGTGACGAAGCCGAACGCCACGTCGTAATCCGGATCGGCGAACCCCACCGACCCGCCCGCTCCAGGATGACCGAACGCCTTTGGCCCCAACCCGTAAGTGGCATTGGCCACGCTCGGCTGATCCAGCATGCAGCCCAGACCGAAACGGGTCGACGTCAACAAGGTCCTGTCTTCGCCGACGCTGTGCTCTCGGGTCAGCTCGTTGAGCAGCTCGGCTTCCAGCAGGCGGCCGTCGAGCAGCGCGGCATAGAACCCGGCCAGGCTGCGTGCGTTGCCATGGCCGTTGGCGGCAGGCTGTTGCATGCGGCGCCACTCCGGCTTGTTGGTACTGGTCATGATCGACGGCGGATTGGTGAACGCCCTTGCGGTCAGTGACGTGGGCTCGCGCATCGTCGCCTGCAACAAGCGCTGCGCTGCCGCATCGCCGGTGTTGCCTTTGCCACGCGCGATGTGGGCCACGCGGTGGAATTCCTCGTCCGCCAGCCCCACATGAAAGTCCAGCCCCAGCGGCCGCGAAATGCGAGCAACGATTGCCTCGCCCGGGCCACGTCCGTCGGCCCGACGCAGCATCTCGCCAACCAGCCAGCCGTAGGTGATCGCCGCATAACCGTGACCCTGGCCGGGCGTCCACCAAGGCTCTTCAGCCGCCAGCGCGCTGGTCATGGTCGCCCAGTCATAAAGCGCTTCGGCGGGCAGCATCTCGCGCAAAGCCGGCAGTCCAGCCTGATGGCAAAGCAACTGCCGCAACGTGATCGACGCCTTGCCGGCCGCTGTAAATTCCGGCCATAGCCGTGCAACCGGTTCGTCCAGCGTCAGTTTGCCTTCATCGACCAGCTGTAACGCGGTGACGGCCGCGAAAGGCTTGGTGCAGGAAAACAGGTTGGCGATCGTGTCGCTGTGCCAGACCTCCGCCCCGTCCTTGTCGGCGGTACCGGCCCACAGATCGACAACGGTCTCGCCGCCAACCTGAATGCACAGCGCGGCGCCGCGCTCTTGAGGATCATCGAAAAGCGCTGCGAAGGCTTCGCGCACCGCTTCGAATTTAAGCTCGAAATGACCCTGAACCTGCACTCGCTGCCCTCCGCATGACCGTTCTGAAAAAGTCGTGCATTGTTTCAGCGATTGAGCGGTTTGTGAACAGACAGCCATCGATACGGATCACGCCGTTTCTTCAGGATATTTCCCGGTGAAACGGCGGCAGCGCGTTGAGGATGGCCTTGCCGTAACGCTGAGTCACGACGCGCCGATCCAGCAGCGTGATGGTGCCGCGGTCTTCTTCGGTGCGCAGCAATCGACCGCACGCCTGGACCAGCCGCAACGAGGCGTCGGGCACGGCGATCTCCATGAACGGGTTGCCGCCGCGCGCTTCGATCCATTCCGCCAGCGCCGCTTCGACCGGGTCATCGGGAACCGCAAACGGAATCTTGGCAATCACCACGTGCTCGCAATATGCACCGGGCAAGTCGACACCCTCGGCAAAGCTGGCGAGGCCGAACAGTACGCTGGAATCACCGCCGTCGACTCGCGCCTTGTGCTTGTTGAGGGTTTCCTGTTTGGACAGGTTGCCCTGAATGAACACTTGCTTGCGCCAGTCCCGATCAAGCCCGTCGAACACGTCCTGCATCTGCTTGCGCGATGAGAACAGCACCAGCGTGCCTCGCGAGCCTTCTACCAACCCGGGCAGTTCACGAATGATTGCGGCCGTGTGAGCAACGGCGTCACGCGGATCGGCTTTCAGATCCGGCACGCGCAGCACGCCGGCATCGGCATGATGGAACGGGCTGGGCACGACGGCAGTCACCGCGGCCTTGGGCAACCCGGCACGCATGCGATAGCGGTCGAATTTGCCCAGCGCCGTCAAGGTTGCCGAGGTCACGAGCGCGCCGTAGGCGATGTTCCACAGGTTGCGGCGCAGCATCTCGGCCGCCAGGATCGGGCTGGCGTTGACCTCGATGTCGAACATCGCGCCGCTGTCAGCCAGGGTGAGCCAGCGCGCCATGGGCGGGCTGTCTTCCGGATCCTCGGCGGTGAACGCCGTCCACAATTCCCAGTTGCCATGCGCACGGGCCAGCAGGCTGCCGAACAGCGGATACCACTCTTCAGCCTGATGGCTGGCGATGCCGATGTTGACCTCGCCATCCATGCCTTCCTTGAGCAGGTCGGCCAGACGCGTGAACAGATCGTCCAGCCGGGCGAAGCCCTTTTTCAGCTCGATGCCCATCTCGCGGATGTGCTCCGGGATCACGCCACCCACGAAACGATGGCGTGGACGCTCGCGACCCTGCATGTCTTCGCCGGCGCGGAAGTCGGCCAACTGTTCGCAGGCACCAAACATGAACTGCTGGTGGCCCTTGATCTCGCGCGCCAGCTCCGGCACTTGCTCGATCAGCTTGCCCAGATCGCCCGGCAACGGGTGCTGCGCCAGCAGTTTGGACAGGTTCTTGGCGGTCTGCTCCAGCCAGTCGGCGGTGGAGCGCAGCCGCGTGTAATGGGCGAAGTGACCGATCGCCTTGTCCGGCAAGTGGTGGCCTTCGTCGAACACGTAAAGCGTGTCGCGCGGGTCGGGCAGTACCGCACCGCCGCCCAGCGCGAGGTCGGCCAGCACCATGTCGTGGTTGGTGACGATAACGTCGACCTTGCCCATCCCTTCACGGGCTTTGTAAAACGCGCACTGCTGAAAGTTGGGGCAGTGCCGGTTGGTGCACTGGCTGTGGTCGGTGGTCAGTCGCGCCCAGTCCTGGTCAGGAAGTTCCTGAGGCCAGCTGTCGCGGTCACCGTCCCATTTATTGCCTGCCAGCTTCTGCAGCATACTGGTGAACAGTTTCTGGCTCGCTTCGTCGACCTCGATCTTGAAGCCTTCTTCTTCGAAGAGTTGCGCCGTGGCGTTGGTGGCGTCGCTTTCCTGCAGCAGCATGTCCAGCTTGGACAGGCACATGTAACGCCCGCGCCCCTTGGCCAGCGCGAAGCTGAAGTTCAGACCGCTGTTGCGCATCAGGTCGGGCAGGTCCTTGTGGACGATCTGCTCTTGCAGCGCAACGGTGGCGGTGGCGATCACCAGACGTTTGCCGGCGGCCTTGGCGGTGGGAATCGCCGCAATGGCGTAAGCCACGGTCTTCCCCGTGCCGGTGCCTGCTTCCACGGCAACCACGGCCGGATCCCCCGAACGGCGGCCCTCATCATCCGTATCGACGGCGCCCAGCACTTTGGCGACTTCGGCGATCATCAGACGCTGTCCATAGCGCGGCTTGAGGCTTTTGGCTTCGAGGAAACGCGAGTAGGCGCCCTGGATCTGGGATTTGAGTTCGGTACTGATCATTGGCTCGGTTCGGATACGGCTAGAGGCTGAGAAGCTGTATATATTTTCAGTGGTTCCATTCGGGGCGCTATCATACCGCGCTAAATCCATCCGCGCAGAACGGAGTATTCAATGACTGCTTACGCCCCCGTCTACACCTTGCATGTCCTGGCCGCCCTGGTCTGGGTCGGCGGGATGTTTTTCGCCTGGATGATCCTGCGCCCCGCTGTCATTTCAGCACTTGAAGGGCCGTCTCGCCTGAAATTATGGGTCGAGGTGTTTCCACGGTTCTTCGTCTGGGTCTGGGCTGCGGTCGTCGTGTTGCCGATAACCGGTGTCGGCATGATTCAGCTGAATTTCACCAGCTTCGAGACCGCGCCGCGTTACGTGCAGGTGATGATGGGATTGTATGTGGTGATGGTCGCGCTGTTCCTGCGAATCCATTCCCTGCAACTGCCGGACATGCGCCGTGCCGTCGAAGGTTCGCAATGGGCCGAGGCCGCCGCGGCGCTGGGCCGGATTCGTCGACTGGTAGGGATCAATCTGATTGTGGGTCTGGCGATTGTGATGATCGCAGCAGCAAGACCGTCATTCTGATCGCCTCAACCTGGCCGCCCGAATCATACGCTTGAACAAGGATGATTCGGGCGTTGATCCGGTCAGAACCGCTGAACGGTCACGCTACCGGCTGGCCCGACTGCGCCGGGTTGTCCGGCCTGACCCGGCTTGCCCGGTTTGCCGCCGTCTGCTCTGTAGACAACGCATCCTTTGGACGCGCCGCCTTTACCGGGTTGACCGCCCGCGCCGCCCTGCCCTGCGGCGCCGCCATCGACATTCACCTTGATCCGCTCTGCGGCGAAAGTCTGCGGCAGTTCGAGGCGTACCTGACCGCCCGCCGCGCCGTCACGACCGTTACCACCGTCGTCACCGTTGTGGCCACGACCAGCTTGTCCCCAGGTACAGCCGGGCGCCGTGCCGTTTGCGCCGTCGAGCCCGACATAGCCCGGCCCGCCCGCACCACCTCGCGCGTCGACCGAGAGTTGTTCGGCATCCAGGTTTCGTACGCGAAGCGTCAGGTTGCGCCCCGGCGACGCCGGACGTTCGAAGGTGCCTGGCGCGCCACGCGCAGTGATCTGACTGCCCGAGGCGAAGCGGCCCTGATCCACCACAACGCTGATCGGCTGCGCGCTGGGCACGATGGCGATTCGCGCCTCATGACCGAGCACCAGATCACCGATCCGTACTTCGCTGACGCCGCCTGGAACCAGCAACGTGCCGTAGTCCGCCACTTCCAGACGTTCGATCTGTACTTGGCCGCTGTTGCCGGGCAGACGCAGGAGCGAGTGGGATTCAACGATGACGGTCTGCGCCATAGCGAGAGGACTGACCAACGCGGCCAGAAGCAAGAATTTACGCATGATTACGCTCCGCCGCGGGACGGCCAATGGACTGAATATGGAAAATACCGAACAGCACGATCTTGCCTCGATCGCGCCAGGGATGCCGACGTCCGCGCAAGCTGCCGTTGAACAGAATCAGTTCGAGAAGATGGGTCAGCAGAATCACACTCGCAGCCATATCGATCATCGTGCCGAACGGCCTGGGTACATCCATGGCCGAACACACTACAACCACGGTCCAGAAGGCCAACATCAATAGCTTGCCCAATCCCCAAAACAGCTTCATCGCCTGCCCCTGCTCCGTTCCTGTGCTGCACGCCTTCAGGCGGCTCCCGTTTTTATGGGCACAGTAGACGTGTTGCTCGGCCAATATGCCAGCAGTACGTTCGAAAAATTCGAACGGGCCGGACTTTTTCGAACCGAGTGCGAAACAGGTCCATCCGCCGAGCCGCTTTGCAGCGCCCGTCCGGCAGGCTAGTCTTGCAGGTCAGCAAGAGGATCAACCATGACAGTCGGTATTTCGACCCGCACCCCACAGCAAGCGCTGGCCGCCCTGCTCGATCGCTACGCGCCCGCCCGTGTGCTGATGATCGGCGAGCAGGAATTTCCGGCATTGCAGGCTTTTCAGGACGCCCATCCCGAGACTCATATTGCGCGAGCGACGCCCGGCGTCCTGCCACCCGAACTGGCTGCACAACGCTTCGATCTCGCTCTGGTGGTCGACTGCCTGGAACATCTGCCCAAGCGCACCGGTCTGCAATTGCTGGGCGGCATCCGAAACCTGAACGCCAGCCGTATCGCGGTGCTCGCTGATCTGCGCGTGTGCGAATGGCAGGAAACCGACTTCTACTCGCTGGCGCTGCAAGCCAGCGAACGCTTCACCCGTGACGAACAGGTCCTGACGCTGTTCACCTACGACCTGCGCGAATACAAGCAGGTCCCGGACTGGTTGAACGCAAAGTACTGGGCCAACCCGGAAAACTTCGGCAAATACTGGTGGTAAGTGATGAGTAGTGCGATTTGCCCCTGCGGTAGCGGGGATCTGTTGCTGGCCTGCTGCGGTCATTATCACGCCGGCCAGCCCGCGCCCTGCGCAGAAAAGCTGATGCGCTCGCGGTACAGCGCCTATGTGCTGGGCCTGATCGATTACCTGCTCGACACGACGTTGCCTGCGCAGCGCGCTGGGCTGGACCGCGAATCCATGGCGCAATGGAGCGCACAGAGCACTTGGCTGGGGCTTGAGGTCGAGCATTCCGAAGTGTTCGGCGGCAAACCCGAACACGCCCTGGTGACATTCACCGCCCGCTGGCACGACGGCAGCGGCGAACACAGCCACCGCGAGCGCTCAGGCTTCGTCCAGAATCAGGGCCGCTGGTACTTCATCGACCCCACCGTCCCGCTCGGCGCAGGCCGCAACGATACGTGTCCTTGCGGGAGTGAACAGAAGTTCAAGAAGTGCTGCGCCGGATACGCCGGCTAGACGATCGACTCGCAGGAGCCAGCTTGCTGGCGAGCCTTTGCTGCCGCTGCGCGCCAGATCGCGGGCAAGCACGCTCCTACGCTAGTCATTTTCCTGCAGCACTTTCAAATGCGATACATCCGGCACTCGCCCGGATTGCGGCTTTGCAGCCTGCCCCATATCACTGCCGGCAGGTGCCAGGCTCAGACGCGACAGGTCGAGGGCCGGCGCGACTGGCGTGGGTTTGGGGTCTTGCATGTCGCTGCCGACGCGCGCCAGGGTGTAGTCCGGGGCGATGACATCGACGAAGGCTGCGGCGTAAACGTCTCGCGGTTCATTCGTCTGGAATACCGAGCTGGCCGGAGGCGCTGACCGTCTGGCCCAGTTCGGCTCATCCGGTGGCGGCGCCAGTTCCACTTCTTCCATGAACTGTTCTTCGACGGCCGGGGCGATTGCCACGACCTGGACGCGCGCACCGGCGCGCTCCATCGTGGCGCGATATTTTTCCGCAGTTGCAGCGTCCAGGTTGTTCTTGAGCACCAGTCGTCGCCCGGACAACAGCAGGTCAAGGCGCTGCGCGTCAGCCTGGAACAACTTGCCCAGATTGGACCTTACCCGCTCAAGCTGGGCGCCTTCGGCCAGTTCACCAAAAAAGACGATTTCATATTGAGGCATGTCTGGTACTCATGTTGCACATGGCCTGAGTATGGCGCAGCGTCGGCAAAACGGCCAAGGCGATTGCTCCTGTCATTCGAGTTGCTAAACTCAGGCCCTATACGGAGCGGCTCCATGCACATTCAGGCGTACATAACAAAAACCCTAAGCTTCGCTGTGCTGACACTGGCTTTGAGTGGCTGTTCGATAGGGTCCGGTGCGCCATACAGGGACCCGGACATTCATCTGCTCAAGGTTCAGGTCGTCAAGGCCAAGCTGGTCCAGCAGGACTTCAAGCTGCTGTTCAGGGTCGAGAACGACAATGATGCGCGCATTCTGGTGCGCGGGCTGCGCTACAAGATCATGCTCAACGACGTGATGCTCGCCGAGGACAAATCCAGTGACTGGTTCTTTGTGCCCGCCCACGGCCACAAGAACTTCACGGTGCCGGTCAGGACCAATCTCTGGAAGCAGCTCAAGCCCATTTCGAAGATGCTGAAAAAACCCGATCAGGCGATCCGTTATCGCCTCGAAGGCAAACTCAAGACCGGGCTGTTGTTCAGGGACACCGTAAAGATCGGCCGCAGCGGCGAAATAACGCCGGCGGCGGTAATGGAAGATCACTGAGCCCTGCCTCATCGTCCGTCGAAACGGCTGCGTACCAGCTCTGTGAGAAATTTCCAGATGTCTGCCGCCAGCAGCGCGCGGTTGATCGCCGCCATCGACGCCCCGCCGAATGAGCCCAGCAGAAAACCTACGCCCGTGATGTTCCGGGCATCTGCGATGCCCATGTAATTACTCGCGATCCCGGTCAGATACACCGAGCAGCATGCGCCTGTGATCACGAAGATGACTCTCGCCCGCCAAGTGGCCAGCGCCGCGTTGTGCCACCAACCGGAGATGACTGCGCCGAGCACGCCTGCCATCAACCATTCGCTTCTTTCCTGCAACTCGCCCAACCATTCCATGCGCCTGACTCCGTAAACGGGGCAATAAGGCCGTTGTGAGCCAGGAGCATTGTTTTTGCCGTCAAATGCTGCAGGCACTGCCAACGTCTGGAGTCGCTCAATGCAAATGGGTTCGGCCCGATGCAACGCGTCGCCAGAGAACAAATTTAAGCATTCTTAAATTTATAGTCAAGCATACTGAAC
>JARDZH010000061.1 GCA_029240955.1 Pseudomonas sp.
GCTCGCCAGGTTGATTTCCAGTTGCTGCAAGTTGGTCGCGCCAATGATGTTGCTGGTCACGAACGGACGGCTGGTGACGTACGCCAGTGCCATCTGCGAAGGGTCCAGCCCATGCTCGCGAGCCAGCGCCAGGTACTGGTCGGTGGCGCGGACCGCTTGCGGGTTGTTGTAGCGCTGGAAGCGATCGAACAGGGTCAGGCGGCCGTCGGCCGGGCGTGCACCGTTCTCGTATTTGCCGGTCAGCATGCCGAACGCCAGCGGCGAATAGGCCAGCAGGCCGATCTGTTCGCGAATCGCCATTTCCGCCAGGCCCACCTCGAAGCTGCGGTTGAGCAGGTTGTAGGGGTTCTGGATGGACACGGCGCGGGTCAGGCCATGGGTTTCCGCCAGGTGCAGGAAACGGTGGGTGCCCCACGGGGTTTCGTTGGACAAGCCGAACTGGCGGATCTTGCCGGCCTTGACCAGTTCGTCGAGCACTTCCAGTGTTTCGAGGATTTCGACCGACTGGTCCTGTTCGTCGTGGTTGTAACCCAAAACGCCGAAGAAGTTGGTCTTGCGGTCCGGCCAGTGCAGTTGATACAGGTCCAGGTAATCGGTGTTGAGGCGCTTGAGGCTGCCTTCCAGCGCGGCGGTGATGTTCTTGCGATCCAGACGGGGATTGCCGTCACGGATGTGCTCCATGCGACCAGGGCCGGCCACTTTGCTGGCGAGGACCCAGTCGGCGCGGTCGCCAAACTTCTTGAAGTACTCACCGATGATGCTTTCGGTTTTGGTATAGGTTTCGCCGCGTGGCGGCACTGGATACATCTCGGCGGTGTCGAGGAAGTTGACGCCGGCCTGCTTGGCCGCGCGGATCTGCTCGAAGGCTTGGTCCTGCGTGTTCTGCTCGCCCCAGGTCATGGTGCCCAGCGAAATGGCGCTGACGGAAATGTCGGTTTTACCCAATGAACGAAATTGCATTCGGTGCTCCGTTGATCCAGTTGAATGGGCACGGCGCGCGAAGCGTCGAGCCCGGCAAAGACGCCCATTGAAACGCCGGGCGGTTGAGCTGCGCAAGGTGTTTGTCACCTCACGCAAAAGTCTTCATGTAACGTCGATGTCAGCGGTAACCCTGTGCCTGCAGGTCGAACAGCGCGGCATAGCGTCCGCCCGCCGCCACCAGGCTGGCGTGATCGCCCCGCTCCAGCACGCGACCGTGCTCCAGCACCACAATATGTTCAGCGTTGCGCACGCTGGAGAATCGATGGGAAATCAGCAGCGTCATGCGGCCTTTGGCGTATTCGCGGAAATGTTCGAACACCGCCGCCTCGGCGCCGGCATCCAGCGCAGCGGTCGGCTCGTCGAGGATCAGGATATCGGCGTGCCGACGCATGTAGGCGCGTGACAGCGCGATCTTCTGCCATTGCCCGCCGGACAGTTCCTGCCCGCCGGCAAACCAGCGTCCCAGTTGCGTGTCGTAGCCTTTGTCGAGCTGCTCGATGAACTGCGCCGCCATGCCCTGCGCGGCCGCTTCGCGCCAGCGCGTCTGATCGTGAAACGCATCGATATCGCCGACGCCCAGGTTTTCGCCGACCAGAAACTGGTAGCGAATGAAGTCCTGAAAGATCACCCCGATTCGGGTGCGCAGCGCGTCTTCATTCCAGTCCTGCAAGTCACTGCCGTCGAGCAGGATACGGCCGCTGTCGGGCCGGTACAGGCGAGTCAGCAACTTGATCAGCGTCGTCTTGCCCGAGCCGTTCTCGCCCACCAGCGCCACGCTGCGCCCCGGCGCCAGGTGCAGGTCGATGTTCTCCAGCGCAGCACGGGCGCTCCCCGGATAACGAAAGCTGACGTTCTCGAAACGCAGGCCGTCCCCCGGCTGACTGCCCTGGGTCAGCTGTCCGGTCTGGGCGACAACGGGCTGTCCGAGATAATCGTAAAGATCGGCCAGATACAGCCCGTCCTCGTAAAGACCACTGATCGCGCTCAGGCTGCTGCTGACCGCCGCTTGCCCCTGTTTGAACAGCACCAGATACATGGTCATCTGCCCCAGCGTGATGTTGCCGTGCACCGTATCGACCACCACCCAGGCGTACGCCAGATAAAACGCCGCCGTGCCAAGCAACCCTAAAACGAAACCCCAGCCGTCGCGGCGCAGGGTCAAGCGGCGGTCTTCGGCGTAAAGCCGTTTGAAGGTGTCCTGATAACGTTTGAGCAGCAGCGGCGCGAAGCCGAACAGCTTGACCTCTTTGATGTAGCCCTCATGGGAGAGCAGCGTTTCGATGTAGTTCTGCTGACGGGTCTCCGGCGCGCGGCGGGTGAACAGCCGGAACGCATCGCCGGAGAAATGCGCCTCGGCAAAGAACACCGGCAACGCGCCCAGCACCAGAATCAGCAGCGCCCACGGCGAGAAATGCACCAGCAGCACCGCAAAACTCACCAGCGAGATCAGGTTCTGCAGCAGCCCCAGGGATTTGGTCACCAGCGCCAGCGGCCGGGTCGAGGCTTCGCGGCGTACGCGCACCAGCTTGTCGTAGAACTCCGAATCCTCGAACTGCATCAGCGAGAGTGTCTCGGCTTTTTCAAGAATCAACAGGTTGACCTTCTGCCCTAACTGCACGCGCAGCAACGCTTGCTGCACCGACAGCACCCGCTGCGCGCCGGCCAGCGCCGCCAGCACGCCTGCTTCGAGCAATACGAAACGCAGCACCGGCCATAACGGCGCTTCGCCGGTGGCGGCGTGCAGCTGCATGGCGGCGACCACCGCATCGACGATCCGCTGCCCCAGCCAGGCGGCGAGCGCCGGCAACAGGCCAGCGACCAGCGTAGCCAGCACCAGGCCGAGCGACAGCCCTCGGGAGGTGCGCCATACCAGCGCCATGGCGCGTCCGGCCTGCTGAAGGAAAGAAGTGAAGCGATGGGTTACCGACATACGTACTCGAACTCTGGATTTATCCGTGACTCAACAACAGGGCAGACCCACAACGGCTTACCGGAGGTCCACCATGCACGACGCCTACAACTTGCAGCGTTTCGTCGACGCGCAGGCGCAGGTTTACGAACAGGCGCTGGCCGAGCTGCGCGCAGGGCGCAAACGCAGCCACTGGATGTGGTTCGTGTTTCCGC
Organism: Pseudomonas sp.; assembly: GCA_029240955.1. Next base: position 3,106 of record JARDZH010000061.1, read on the forward strand.
AGATCAAGGGCCTGGGCCGCAGCGACATGGCGCAGCATTATGCGATCGGCGACCTCGACGAAGCCCGAGCCTACCTGCAACACCCGCTGCTCGGGCCGCGACTCGAAGAATGCGCCCGCGCTATCGCCCCGCAGGTCGACCGCTCGGCGCATCAGATTTTCGGCTCGCCGGACGACCTCAAGCTGCATTCGAGCGTGACGCTTTTTGCAGCCGCCGCACCTGAGCGAGAGATCTTCCGCGAGGTGCTCGACACCTTCTTCGACGGCGTTCCCGATGCCGGCACCGTGGAGAAACTGCAGGCGCGGCCAGAGCGCCATTAACGAACCGCCGAACGCTGAACGCAGCGCTCGCGGCGGTCGTCGACGCGCTCGGCAAACCAGGCCGTGGTCAGCTTGCGGGTGATCTTCGGACTCTTGAGCGTAATGCCCGGCAGGATCGCGCGCGGCAGCGGTTTGCCTTCCGCCTGTTCGGCCAGGGCGAACACGCGTTCGTAGAGTCGTGATTCCTCGAATGCCAACGTGTCGCCCTGCTTGAGCTGGCTATAGATCGCTGAATTCTTCATGTCCAGACGGCTGCCAAGCGTGCGCACTGCGCGCTCGGTGGCGCTGGGCGACGTGGAATCGTACAGAATCAGATCCCCGTCCAGTGCCAGTTCGATACCCGTGGCCCGGCTTACGGCATTCTGGAACGCGGCATTGCGGCTGGCGTACCACCCGGCGTTGAAGTCGGCGAAGCGGTACAGCGAGCGGTCGTAATTGACTGGATATCCCAGCAAGTGGGCGATGCCGAAGTACATGCCCCCGCGACGGGTGAACACTTCGCGTCGGATCGAACCGTCAGGGGTGTAGGGATAGTTCTCCGCCTGTTTTTCAGCGAAGGCGATGCTCACCTGCATCGGCCCGCCGGTGTGGACGGGGTTGAAGTTGCCGAACAGGGTCTGGCCCATCGGCACCATGCCGATGAAGTCGTCGAAGATGGCGGACAGCTCTTTCTCGGTGCGGGCGGCGTTCAGCCGGGCGCCGTAGGTTTTACCGGTGGGCGAACGGATGCCCAGCGCTGCGTTGATCAACGCACCCGGGATCTTCAGTCGCGCAGCGCGGCGGTCGATTTCGCCGCGCGCGATCTTCGCCAGGCCCGGCACAGCGGGGTCAACCTGATAGGTCGACTCTTGCTCGGTGACGGCGAGCACTGAACAGATGTTCTCGGTGGTCGGCGCAATCTTCTGCGTCATGAAAGCGGACTGGATATCGGCGGCCCAGCCCTTGCGGTCGGGAGTCTGGGCCGGGATCAGACGCATGATCTGCGCGCGCACCTGCTCGGGCGTGAGTTGCGGCTCGGCCGGGCGTTGTGTGCCGCAGCCCGCCAGCACCATCAGGCTGATGCTCGTTACAAGTGTTCTGAATGTCGATGAATTCAACCCTGACTCCCTGATTGCCTCGGCGATAAATACATAACGCCCTCCTCTGCCCCAGAATATCTGACGCAGCCATACCGACAAGGGATCACCGGGGATGTTCCGGCCTCGTCGCGAGCTGCGCTCCCTCCCACACATTCGCGCTGCCTGGGTAATCGCATTCGATAGCTGGAACACGGCCAGTGTGGGAGGGAGCGCAGCTCGAGACAGCGGTATTTCTGCCAACGGCACATTCAGTGAATGATCGGCCGTCTCGCCAGCAAGCTGGCTCCTACACTTCTCAAGTGCGCCGCTAACAGAGGGGATGTACCCAATACGTCGCGCATAAAAAAGGGCCGCACCTGCCTGAAGATGCGGCCCAAAGCCTGAAGCGAACGACGTCTACAAGGGTCAGCGAGCAGTGATGACCGAAAGTTTGGTGATGCCGGCGCGTTCGATGGACGCCATGGCGCGCGCCACTTCGCCGTAATTCACGCCATCGTCGGCCTGGAGCTGGACGCGCACCTCGGCGTCCTTTGCCTTCGCCGATTTCAAATTGGTTTCCAGCAGGTCCGGCTGGATTTCGTCCTTGTTGATAAAAAGCTTGCCGGAGCCGTCGATGCTGACCACCAGCGGGTCCTTCTGCTCGACCGGGGCGACCGCCTCGGTCTTTGGAAGGTTGATCGGAATCGAGTTGGTCAGCAGCGGCGCGGTCACGATGAACACCACCAGCAGCACCAGCATCACGTCCACCAGGGGCGTGACGTTGATTTCACTCAGCACTTCGTCGCTGTCTTGAGTTGAAAAGGCCATGTCAGGATGCCTCTTTCACGCTGTGCCCGGACGCAGCCGCGCTGGTTTTGCTCAGCACCGGATGCAGCAGCACACGAAACGCATTCTTCTGCGCCAGGCTGTAGAAGTCGTGGGCGAAGTCGTCGAGGTCGGCGGCCGTCAGCTTGAGACGACGCAGGAAGTAGTTGTAAACCAGCACCGCCGGCACCGCGACGGCAATCCCGACGCCGGTGGCCACCAGCGCGGCACCGATCGGCCCGGCGACGGTTTCCAGACTGGCCGAGCCTGCCGCGCTGATGCCCTTGAGTGCCGACATGATGCCCCAGACCGTACCGAACAGGCCTATGAACGGCGAGGTGCTGCCGATACTCGCCAGCACCGCCAGCCCCGACTCCAGCGAACGGCGCTCGCGAACGATCTGCTGACGCAGCGAACGCTCCAGACGGTCCTGATGGTTGATCGACTGACTCAAGTCCGAGGCGTGAGAAGCGTCGCCCACCTGAATCGCCGCATAACCTGCTTGCGCGACCCGAGCCGCGGCACCCGGCTGGGTCGTGGCCAGCTCGGCAGCCGAGTCCAGACTCGACGCCGCCCAGAATTGCTTGTGAAATTTGCGGTCCTGATTCTTCAGGCGGCTGAATTGCACGCCCTTGAGCAAGGCCAGGCCCCAGGTTGCGACGGAAAACAGAATCAGCAGCCAGATGACGGCGTGTTCGACGGATTCAAAAGGGGATGCCAGTAAATTCATGGGTTGGGCTCTCTTGCTGATACATCAGTACGAAGGTAGCGATGCGCCTTTTGTGAGGTGGCCCGCGGAAATGAGTTAAAGCGTCGAAGGTCAGTTGAGCTTGAAGTCGATCGGCACGCTGACCCAGCCGTCCTGGGCGACATCGCCCTGCTTGGCAGGCACGAAGCTCCAGCGTTTCACGGCGGCGATGGCGGCCTCATCCAACTGGTCGCGCCCGCTGCTTTTCTGAATCTGAATGTCACCCGGCTTGCCGCTGGCCAGCACATGCACCCGCAACATCACCGTGCCTTCCCAGCCGCGGCGCAGGGCCAGCGCCGGGTATTGCGGTGCCGGGTTGCGCAAATAGCCAGCGTTGGCCGAGGCGGGTGTGACCGGCTTGGGCGCGGGCGGTGCAGGCGGCGCGGGTGCGGCGACCGGCTGTGGCGGCGCAGGCGGCTGTTCAACCGGTTGAGCGACAGCTTTGGGCGCCGGTTTGGGCGGCGTCTTGACCACGGGCTTGGGTTTCGGAACTGGCTTGGGTGGCGGCGGTTTTACGGCCAGTTCATCTTCGACCGGCGGCGGTGGCTCAACCGGTGCCGGTGGCGGCGGAACGGGCACTGGAGGCGGCGGCTCGACCACAGGCGGTGCCGGCTGGGAGAATTCGATAGTCATCGGTGGAATTTCTGGCGGAACGACCGGCAACGCGGGGGTGGGCGCCTGGCTCAACCAGTAGATCGCTGAGCCGTGGAGCACCAGGGCGAAGGTTGCCAGCAGGACTTTCTCTCTACGGCCCAGCACGCTCGTCGGGGTGCTGTGCAGACGCGACTGCGCCAACGGTTTGCGGTAAGGACGACCCAGATCGACCAACTCGCCACCAGGCGCCTGCTCCCATGACGGCGGAAGTGCTCTGGCAGTGGACTGGACATTGGCCATTGATACGCTCCTGCATTTTTCAAATGAAAATCCAGGTTCTGTTGGTCTCAGTCACCTTACGAGTTGAAGGCGATCATCCCTGATCCATCTTGTTCCGAAAAAGAATATTTGGTTAGCCTGTTATTCGGATAATGAATATGCAAACCCTCGGGCACAAAAAAGCCCTGCATGACGGGCATGCAGGGTTTTGGATCGCCTGGGGTGATCAGGCGCTGGCGACCGGCTTGGCGCCCCGTTGACGCACCGGTAAGGCGGCCGCATAGGCCATGGCTTCCTGCCGAGTGTTGAACGACGCCAGACGATCGCTCGGTGTGCAGACCGTCCATGGCCCGCTGTTGACACAGACCAGCTGATACCCGTTGAACTGGACTTTGGACAGCATGGGAGCACTCATATCGACCTCCGCTTAGAGAGACAATGTCATTGCCGCCCGCCCACCTTACACCCGCGATCCACCGCTGTGCCGCTTGGCGCCCGGTCGTCCGTCGCTTCAGTGGCCGCTGTGTGCACCGTGTCCAGCGTGGTCGTCGGTGGTCAGCGCCCGCGCTGTGGCCTGAACCTGAAGGGTTTGTTCGGCGCCCTTGTCATCCTCTACGGTCAGGGTCAACGGCACTTGATCGCCCTCCTTCACTTGTGCCGCCAGGCCCATGAACATCACGTGATAGCCGTTGGCGTCGAAGACGACTGTCTTGCCTGCGGGCAGTTCGACGCTGTCGACCTGCTGCATGTTCATGACGTCGTTCTTCATGCTCGACTGGTGGATCTGTACGGTTTTGGCGATCGGCGAGGCCACGCCCACCAGCTTGCTGTCGGTGGTCGCGGTAATGCGCATGAACGCACCGGTGGCCGGCTGTCCGGGCACCGTGGCACGCACCCAGGCATCCTCGACGCTGGTCTGCGCCTGAGCATGCAGGCTCAGGCCCAGCAAGGACAAAGCGATAAGGCCGGTGCGAGCGACATGAGCGATACGACTATTCATCAGCAGACTTCCATGAGAGTGAGCAGATCTTCCGCGCATTGCTGGGCGGACAGGCGATGTGACAGGCCCAGGCGCAACAC
>JARDZH010000062.1 GCA_029240955.1 Pseudomonas sp.
GTGGACATGGTTCGCGAAGACCTGCGCCTGTCGAAGATTCTCACCAAGGAAGCGTTCGAAAACGCCATTCGGGTCAACGCGGCCATCGGCGGTTCGACCAACGCGGTGATTCACTTGAAAGCCATCGCCGGACGGATCGGTGTGGATCTGGAACTGGACGACTGGACGCGCGTCGGCCGGGGCATGCCGACCATCGTCGACCTGCAACCTTCCGGGCGTTTTCTGATGGAAGAGTTCTATTACGCGGGCGGCCTGCCCGCTGTGCTGCGACGCATGAACGAGGCAGGCCTGCTGCCCAACCCGGATGCGCTGACGGCCAATGGCAAGAGCATCGGCGAGAACACCGCCAACGCCCCGATCTATGGCGAGGATCAGGTCATCCGCGCCCTGGACAATCCGATCCGCGCCGACGGCGGGATCTGCGTATTGCGCGGCAATCTGGCGCCGCTGGGCGCAGTGCTCAAGCCCTCTGCCGCAACACCGGCGCTGATGCAGCATCGCGGTCGCGCCGTGGTGTTCGAGAACTTCGAGATGTACAAGGCGCGGATCAACGATCCGGATCTGGACATCGACGCCAGCTCGATCATGGTCATGAAAAACTGTGGGCCGAAGGGTTATCCAGGCATGGCGGAAGTCGGCAATATGGGTCTGCCGGCCAAGCTGCTGGCTCAAGGCGTGACCGACATGGTGCGGATTTCCGATGCGCGCACGAGCGGCACCGCTTACGGCACGGTGGTTCTGCACGTTGCGCCCGAAGCGGCGGCTGGCGGCCCGTTGGCGGTGGTTCAGGAAGGCGACTGGATCGAACTGGACTGCCTCAACGGTCGCTTGCATCTCGACATCCCGGACGCCGAGCTGGCCGCGCGCCTGGCTGACTGGCAGGCACCGCAGAACCCGTTCCTGGCCGGCGGCTACCGGCAGATGTACATCGACCATGTGATGCAGGCGGATCAAGGATGCGATTTCGACTTCCTGGTCGGCTGCCGCGGCGCCGAGGTGCCACGCCACTCGCATTGATCGATTCCGGCGGGCGCCGACCGCTCGGTGCCCGCCGCTTGCGCTGCGCGATGGTATGATGCGTGGCATTCATCGCCAGGATCGACTTGCGACCCCATGGATTACCGAAAGCCTTCCGACCGTAAAAGCATGCACGCGCGCATTGTCCAGGAACTGGGCATGCAGATCGTTTCCGGTCGCTTCAAGCCCGACGACAAACTGCCTGCCGAAGCCCTGCTCTGCGAAGAGTACGCGGTCAGCCGCCCGGTATTGCGCGAAGCCACGCGGGTACTGGTCGCCAAGGGGCTGGTGTATTCCCGGCCGCGGGTCGGCACGGTCGTCAAGGCGCGTCGCGAATGGCATCTGCTGGACCCGGACGTATTGCACTGGGTGATGCAGAGTTCGCCACAGAATGACTTCTTCAACTTGCTCACCAGCGTACGCGCGGTGATCGAGCCTGCGGTGGCGGCGCTGGCAGCGCAGCATGCGACGGATCAGGAGATCGAGTCGATCGAGGAAGCGTATCAGCGCATGGAGGCCGCTTCATCGCCCGAAACCTGGCTGCAGCCGGACCTGGATTTCCACAGCCGGATTGCCGATGCGACCCACAACGATCTGCTGGCACACCTGTGCAACATGCTGTCGCTGGCGTTGCGCGAAGCGCTGAAACATTCCAACAAACGCCCGAACCTGCATGAACTGGCGCTGCCGCGTCACAAAGCGATCCTTACCGCTATCCAGAACCGCGACACCTTGGGCGCCCGGCATGCAACGCTGGTGCAACTGGATGACGCGCGCAACGCGCTGAGTCTGGTGCTGGGTGGTGTGAAGGACTGACCCGTCCCTATTGAGCCGCGCGTACTCTGTGGGAGGGAGCGAAGCTCGCGACTGGCCGGTCTGACGCTGTCGCGAGCTGGCGCTCCCTCCCACAGAAGTGTGTTCACTCTGCAGATTGAGCGTAGAAACTGTGGGAGCGGCTTTAGCCGCGAAGCCGTAGTGACATGAGGACAGTTGGCTCCTACGACGATTGCAAAACGCATTTCAATGCGAAAACAACGAATGCCCCACCTGCCCCGCCATCTTTTCCGGTTTGATCAGGAACCGCGCCAGCGCGGGCAGCAGCCATAGCGCGCCGAACATGTTCCACAGCAGCATGAAGGTCAGCATCAGGCCCATGTCGGCCTGGAACTTGATCGCCGAGAAGATCCAGGTGCAGACCCCGATCGCCAGACACAACCCGGTGAACAGCACCGCTTTACCGGTGGATTTCAGCGTCTCGTAATAGGCTTCCTGCAACGGCAGCCCTGCACGCAAAAAGCTTTCCAGGCGGCTGTAGATGTAGATGCCGTAGTCCACGCCGATGCCGACCCCAAGCGCCACGACCGGCAAGGTCGCAACCTTGACGCCGATGCCCATGAACGCCATCAGCGCGTTGCCCAGCACCGAGGTCAGGACCAGCGGCAGCACGATGCACAAGGTCGCCGCCCAGGAACGGAAGGTGATCATGCACATGGTCGCCACGCAGATGTAGACCAGCACCAGAATGATCAGCTCGGATTGCTTGATCACTTCGTTGGTCGCCGCTTCGATACCGGCGTTGCCCGCCGCGAGCAGGAATTGCAACTCAGGCGTGTTGTTTTCGGCGGCGAAGGCTTGTACGACGGAGACGGCGCGGTCCAGCGTTTCGGCCTTGTGATCGTTGAGAAACACCAGCAGCGGCGCCAGCGAGCAGTCGTTGTTGTAGAGGCCGTCGGCGCGGGCGATGGAGCTGTTGAGCACATCCTTGTTGCGCGACAGGGCTTCCCACTTGAGGTTGCCCTCGTTCATGCCCTTGATCACCTGTTTGGAGACGGTAACCAGAGAAACCGCCGACTGCACGCCGGGCGTATTCTCCAGTTTCCAGGCCAGCTCGTTGATCGCGGACATGGTCGTATACGCCGAACAGCCTTCGCGCGGCGTCTTGACCATGACCACCAGCACGTCCGAGCTGGTGGAGTAGTGATTGATGATGAACGCGTTGTCCTGGTTGTAGCGCGAGTCCGGTCGCAGCTCCGGCGCGCCTTGATCCAGATCGCCGATTTTCAGGTTCTGGCTGTACCAGAGCCCGCCGCCAAAGGCCAACAGCGCCAGCACAATCGACACCGGCGCGACGCGGGCACTGGCAAAGTTCGACAGCAATCGCCAGAAAGGATGGTCGGACACTGCGTCCTGTTTGCTGCGCACCACCGCTTTTTTGCTGATGCCTGCGTAGGAAATCGCAACCGGCAGCAGAATCAGGTTGGTGAACACGATCACCGCGACGCCGATGGACGCGCCAATCGCCAGTTCACGGATCACGCCGATGTCGATGATCAGCAGCGTAATGAAGCCAACCGCGTCGGCCAGGATGGCGATCATGCCCGGCAGAAACAGCTGGCGGAAGGTTCGACGCGCTGCGGTCAGCGCGTTTTCGGCATCACTGGACTGCAGCGCGATCCCGTTGATTTTCTGCACGCCGTGGGAAATGCCGATGGCAAAGATCAGAAACGGCACCAGCATCGAGTAGGGATCAATCCCGAAGCCCACCACATGCATCAGCCCCAGCTGCCAGATGACCGCGATCAGCGTTGTGCAGAGCACCGCGATGGTGCTGCGGATGCAGCGGGTGAACCACAGCAGCAGTACCAGCGTAATCACGAAGGCGACACCGAAGAACATCACCACCATCAACAATCCGTCGATCAGGTCGCCGACCTTTTTCGCAAAGCCGACGATGTGGATCCGTACATTGGGGTTCTGAGCCTGATACTTGTCGCGGATCTTCTCTTCGAGCTGGTGGGAAAACTGCTGGTAGTCCAGTGCGATCAGCTTGCCCTGGTCGGCCGGGTCCGGGTAGGACTCCAGCAACGGCACGTCGACGATGCTGGATTTGAAATCGTTGGCCACCAGCCGGCCGATCTGGCCGGACTTGAGCACGTTATTGCGCAGCTGATCCAGGCTTTGTTCCGACCCGTCGTAACTTTGCGGAATCACTTCACCGCCCGCGAAGCCCTCTTCCGTCACCTCGGTCCAGCGCACGCTGGGGCTCCACAGCGATTTCAAGCCGGAGCGGTCCACGCCTGAGATGTAGAACACCTCGTCGTTGATCTCGCGCAGGGTGTCCATGTACTGCCGGGAGAAGATGTCGCCGTCGAGCGCTTCCACGGAAATTCGAACGGTGTTGCCCAGATTGGCGAGGTCATTGCGGTGGGCCATCATGTTCTGGATGAACGGGTGGTCCAACGGGATCATTTTCTCGAAGCTGGTGGAGGGCCGGACCTGAGTCGCCTGCCAGAACAGGAAAATGCTCGCCAGCAGGCAGAGCACGATCACTGCCGGACGATTATTGAAGATCAGCCGCTCGAGCAGCGTCGCCTTGTCACCGTGATGCCGCGTGTGTTGCAGATTGGTCATGGCCAAGGTTCCCGCCCTGATTTCTTGTTCTTGATCTGTTCAAGTGGATCACTTCGACTGAGGCACATCCGCGCCTGTGGGCGATGCCAGCCGCACGCCCCCTTGGCCGACCAGGATCAGGCCGCCCTGATCGTTGGCAGTGACGCCAGCCAGAGAGATGCGGTCCGGTCGGTTGAACACCTGGAAGCTCTGCCCGTCATCAGTGCTGCGCAATACACTGCCGCCATTGCCTACCAACGCCAGCGAACCGTCCGACAGCAGCGATGCATTGGCCAGGCCGAATTCGAGCGGGCCGCGTGCAGCGTTGAGTGCTATCTGCGTCCAGCTGTCACCGAAATCCGCTGAACGGAACAGGTTGCCGCGCAAACCGTAAGCCAGCAGTGTCGAGGGCTGCGCCGTTCCGATCACGCCGAACAGCGAGCCCTGATAAGGGCCTTCGAGCTTTTCCCAGCTCTGCCCGTCATCGCCGGAGCGAAACATGCTGCCCGATTCACCGACGATGAACAGGCCGGCGTCCTTGATCGAGGCGATACCGTTGAGATGGAATTGGTCTTCGTTGTCCAGCCGATCGCTGACGTCCTGCCAGTGCTGGCCGCCGTCATCGGTCATCAGCAACGTGCCATATGCGCCCACGGCGAAACCGGTGGTAAGGTCACGAAACCAGACGTCCAGCAGAGGCGCCTCGCGATTGAGGTCTTCGAACTGTTTGCTCCAGCTGGCGCCACCGTCCTGGCTGACCAGGATCAGCGCGTCGTGGCCGACTGCCCAGCCGTGCTGCGAATCCACGAACTGCACAGCGGTCAGCATCTGCCGTGTCGGAACCTGAGCCTGTACCCAGGTTTGTGCTTGATCGTCGGAATAGAGAATGTGGCCGCGCTCGCCCACTGTGACCAGACGCGGACCGGCGTGCACCACATCCAGCAGCAGACTGCGGGCCGCTTTGCTGGACTCGATGGATTGAACGGCAGCAGGCAGTGCGGAGGGCTCTGAAGCGGCATTCGCGGTAGCCGCCGTCATCAGCATAAAAATGATTGCCAGGAACTTGTCCGCGCGTGAATGGGTGCGCCGAACACAGGGCTCACTCATGGCCTCTCCCCTTTTATTGTTATAGGTCCTGGTAGCGACCAGACGTTCGAGACGCTCTGGTCCTGCCCTTCTGGAAGCTGGCTCATCCTAGGCGGCTTTGCAAATGCCTGACAATCGGCATGTCGTTATCTTTTGTAAGCGAGCCTGCCGTGATTGACGAGGTATCAGCCGGCCTGATGACCGGCTGATACCGCCGCTGTGTCAGCGAGTGCCGCGACGACGCAAGGCGGCCGGGGTGAACTCGCTTATGTCGGGAACCGGCTGGCCGAAGTCCAGGGTATTGGGCTCCTCGTTATCGAGGTTCTGCACGTGGTAGCGGCGAGCCTGCAAGTCGTGGAAAACATCCAGCGCCGACCAGATCGCGGGCAACTCGTAATAGTTTTTCAGGTAGGCCATCGACACCCGCCACAGCTCGCCCCGACCGTCGTACTGATCCGCCAGCACCACCTGCCAGCTGTCTTCATCCAGGTACAGCGTGCGCCTGGAATAGACGTGTCGAGCGGTCGGCTTGAGTGTGCCTTCGACCACCCACACCCGGTGCAGCTCGTGACGGGTATAGGCCGGATTCAGATGGCCGGGCTGCAGCAGTTGGCGATAGCTGACCTCCGGGCTCGACACTTTATAGTTGTTGTACGGAATGTAGACCTCGCGCTTGCCGACCAGCTTCCAGTCGTAGCGGTCCGGAGAGCCGTTGAACATATCGGTATCGTCCGCCGTTCGCAGCCCGTCGGAATTGGGGATCGGCGTGTCGTACGCCAGGCTTGGTGCCCGGCGCACGCGCCGCTGGCCGGCACTGTAAGCCCAGGCCTGACGTGGCTCTTGAACCTGATCCAAGGTTTCGTGGACCAGCACCGCAGAACCGGCCAGCCGTGCCGGGCTGCGGGTGAACGACAGGTAGTAGAACAGGATGTTGTCCAGCCCTGCGTAATTGCCTTTCGGGTCGTAGAAGCGGAACAACGCTTCCTGTTGCGAAGTGATCGGGCTGTAGCTGCCATTCCGCTGCACCGCGACTTCGGATGCGCGACGCACCACATAGGTCCCCCGATACCGGGCGATATGGTTCCAGACCGCCTCGACGCCGGTTTGCGGTATGGGAAACGGGATGCCCCCGTAAGCGTCGACGAAGCCGTTTCCATCGGCGACGAGCTTTGCTCTGGACGCATTGCTGCGAGTGTTGTCGTAGACCCACTGCGGCGCGGAAGCGGACCGCCGGGTCGGATAGACCGGCATCGCATAGCTGTTCGGATACGTCTGAAACAATGCGATCTGGCCCGGCGTCAGCTGCTCGCGATACTGGTCCAGAGTGGCCTTGGTGATGGTGAACAGCGGTTTGTCGGTCGCATACGGGTCAATGTGCCGTGAGCCCGGGCCCGCATAACCGGCCGGCACCTGAGTGATCCCGCCGTTCCAGGCTGGAATGGTGCCGGCCGCGTTGCCCGCCCGCTCGCCGCCCAACGGTGTCAGCCGCGTATCGAGCAGTGACGCATCCGCTCCGTGCGCGGTGTTGATCGCCAGCGTCACCGCCATGAGTGCTTTGAGGTACTTCGTGAGCATAGGGCTCTCCTTGCGTATGCCTGACCTAGAACGAGTACTTGACGTTCAGGCCGATGTTGTCCCGGTTGCGGACCGCATTGTTCTTGCCGGCGCCGTAGAACTCTGTGTACTGCAGCTCGGTTTCCAGGCGGTTCTGATAGCTGGCCTTGAGGCCGAGCGTGTGGGCTTTGCGGCCTTCGATGAAGTTGCCGGTCTGGTGCGAATTACCTTCGAAGTCATGCTTGAAAATGGCAAACGGTGACAGGTTGACCCCGGCATACACGTCGTTCCACGCACCTTGCAGCATCAGCGTGTAGCCATAGGCGTTGCGGTTGACCATATCGCCGCGGTCGTAACCGGCCACGTAGGCGCCATTGCCGCGGCCTGCGTAATAGCGCGTCGTGCCATCCCATGCGGTGTATTTGAGATCGCTGCCGCGCAGGTGCTCGGAGGACAGTTCAGCCACCATGTTCAAGCCGTCGAACGACATTCGCGGACCGAAGTTGTAGATCGTGCCCAGCGACGCGTTGAACATTTCGACCCGTTCGGCGTTGCGGATCTGCCCGCCCAGCGCCACTTCATGCCCCCCGATATTGACGGGCGCGCCGGTGGCGAGCGTCGGCGCCTGAGCCAGCAGATCGCCCAACAGATCACTGGTGGACGCCTGACCGATCGGCATGTTCGGGCGGTAGGCCAGTTCACCGAACACCGAGGCCTGACCGATATGGGTGTTGAAGCTCAGGCCCAGCATGCGGATGTCCTCGGCGTACTGCCGGCGCCCGCGGACCTGACTGGCGACATCCATGGTCGCCACCCCGCCGACTGCCGAACCGAGCGCGCTGCGATAGGCCTGGGCGAGCGGACCGTTGGGGTTGGCCGCCATCATCTGCTGGAGTTGCGGGACGGTAATGCCAGCCTGACCGGCCACGAGTTGCTGCACGTGTGGCGCGGCGGCTG
>JARDZH010000063.1 GCA_029240955.1 Pseudomonas sp.
CCGCCCTCGCTCATGAAAACCAGCCGCGCGTCGAGGTCCAGCACTTTGATGCAGTCGTCGATGCTCGACAGCACGCGTTGCGTGAACGCCTGGTTGTCGTTGTGCAGCGCCTGAGCCGTCACCTGTGCGGTGGTTTCATTCACAAGGCAGAACGCGCCATCGATCTGCCCGCCGTCGCCATAGAGGGGAGAGAAGGACAGTGACCACCAGGTCTGCTGCGCTTCGCCATTACGGCTGATGATTCGCGGCAGACTCTCGGTACGGACACTGCCGCCGGCCAGCGCCACTTCTGCCTGCGGGCGCATCTGTTCCCACGCGTGGCCCCATACCGATGCGATGGGTCGCCCAAGCGCGTCGGCCGGCGCAACGGGCAGCAGCGGGCGATAGGCGTCATTGAAAAAGAAGACGTGCTCAGGCCCCCAGATCAGACAGGCGCTGTCCGGGCAGTTGAGCATCAGGTTCAGAGTCGACAGCAGGGAAACCGGCCAGAGTTCGCGGGGGCCGAGCGGCGATGCAGACCAATCTGTCTCGCGCGTCAGCCGGCCCATTGCGCCGCCGCCCGCAGGCAGATCGAGGGGTGTGTTCAAGGTGAAAGGTGCCCCGTATGGCGCAGCGAAAGGTAACTGGAGGGTTAAAACCGGCCATGATGGCATCGCGCGGGCCGACTAGCCATCTTTAGCGACCGAAGGTGCGCCTACCGGTCACTGCTCGCCTAGAAACATCTCCCGCACAAGCCCGTGCCGCTGCATTTTCTCGTTCAGCGTGCGGCGTGGAAGCTGCAACTCGTGCAGTACCGCTTTGATGTCGCCTTTGTGCCGGTTCAGGGCGGCCCGCAGACATTGCGCCTCGAAGGCTTCCTGTTGAGCCGCCAGGGACCGGCCCGGCTGGCTGTAATGGGTAGGGGAGGGACTGAGCCCCAGCGTTTCGCGCTCTGCAGCGTTGGCCAGTTCCCGGACATTGCCGGGCCAGTCGTGACTGAGCAACAGACTCAACTGCGCAGTACTGAGCACAGGCGGCTCGCGGTTCATGCGTTCGGCGGTGGCCCGCGCGAAATGGTTGAACAGCAACGGAATGTCTTCGCGGCGCTCGCGCAACGGCGGCAGGCGCAGTTCGGCAACGTTCAGACGATACGCAAGATCCTCCCGAAAGCGACCGGCGCGAGCTTCTTCGAGCAGATCCGGCTTGGTCGCCGCGATGATGCGCAGGTCTACCGCGATGCTCTGATTGGAGCCCAGGCGTTCCAGCTGTCTGTCCTGCAGCACCCGCAGCAGCTTTACTTGCTGAGCCATCGGCATGCTTTCGATTTCATCGAGAAACAGCGTGCCGCCGTCGGCGTACTCCAGCTTCCCGATCCGTTTGCCTTGAGCGCCGGTAAACGCGCCGCTTTCATGCCCGAACAGCTCGGCCTCGAACAGATGCTCAGGGATCGCCGCGCAGTTGAGCGCAACAAAAGGCTTGCCTGCCCGCGGACCGAAGTCATGCAGGCAGCGCGCGACCAGCTCTTTGCCGCTGCCGGTTTCACCACGGATGACGACGTTGACCGGCAACTGCGACAGATCCGCCACCTGCCGGCGCAACGTCTGCAGGCTGGGCGAGACACCCAACAGCGTTGCATCGAGTCTTGAACGCGTATCGGCCTGTTCATGAAGGCGCCGGTTTTCCAGCACCAGTTGGCGTTTTTCCATGGCGCGACGCAAGGTACTGAGCAAGGCTTCCGGGCTGAAGGGCTTTTCCAGAAAGTCATACGCGCCTTCGCGCATCGCCTGCACCGCCATTGGCACGTCACCGTGCCCGGTGAGCAGGATGACGGGAAGGTCCTTGTCGCTCTGCTGCAGATCGGCAAGCAGCTGAAGCCCGCCGATCCCGGGCATGCGCACGTCAGTGAGCACGACGCCCGGGAAGTGGTCGGGCACCTGCGCGAGGCACTCTTCCGCACGGCTGAAGACCTGTACCGTAAAGCCCGACAGCGTCAGCCATTGTTCGATGGCCTCGCGGATCGGGGCTTCGTCATCCACCACCATCACCGAATTCAGCATGCTATGTCGGGCTCCAGAAAGTCGTTGGGCAGGTGGAACCAGAACACCGCGCCGTTACCGTGGTTTTCAGCCTTCAGGCAGTCACCCAGTTCATGAATGATTGCGTACGACACGGCCAGGCCCAACCCCAACCCGTCGCCGACGGGCTTGGTGGTAAAGAACGGATCGAAGACATTGGCAAGATGGTCGGCCGCAATGCCTCCACCGGTGTCCGCCACGCTCAGGCGCCAGCGACCCTGCTCGGCGGTAATACGGACTTCCAGTCGCTTCACCGACTTGTCGCGCATCGCGTCGAGCGCGTTGCGCAGCAGGTTGATCAGGACCTGTTCCAGGCGGATCGCATCGCCCCGCACCCAGGCCGGACGAGACAGATGCAGCACACACTCGACCTTTTCCTCACGCAAACGAGGGTCGAGCAGCAGCAGCGCTTGATCGACTACCGTGGCCAGGTCCAACCGTTCGCGCAGGCCGCTGGGGCTTTTGCGAGCAAAGGTTTTCAAATGCCCGGTCAGTGCCGCCATGCGCGTCAACTGTTGATCGACCGGGACCAGCGCTCTGCACGCGTCGTCGATCCGACCCTGGTCGAGCAGCAGGCGCACGGTCGCCAGTTGCATTCGCTGCGCGGTCAGTGGCTGGTTGATCTCGTGGGCGAGGGCCGCAGACATCTGCCCAAGCGCCGCCAGCTTGGCCGACTGCACCAACCCGTCCTGCGCGGTTCGCAGGTCACGAGTGCGTTCCTGCACCAGCCTTTCCAGCTCGTCACGGCTGCGCTCGCGCATACGTGCCAGCCGCCAGCGCTGGTACAGAAACAATGCCAGAAACACCAGCGTCAGCCAGATACCTGCCGCCGCAAGGGCTGCGTTGCGGATATCTTCGTTCGCGGTCTGGGGTTTGCGCAGCAGGTGCAGGGTCCAGTTTTCGTCAGGAAGCGGCAGCGACTCCCACAGGTATTCCGCCACACCGTCCGGCCCCTCGACCCGGCTCAGTCTGCTCGATGGGCCGAAGCTGTCCAGCGTGCGGCTGCGCAATGGTGAGAGAGGTTTTTTGTCGTACTGACGAGTGCGCATCAGCTCGGCGCGGTCCTGTGCGGAAATAGGCGCCATCTCGCGATATCGCCAGCCCGGGCGATTGGCGATGAACACGATGCCTTTTTCGTCGCTGACCAGCAGCAGATCATCGCCCTGGCCCCATTCCTCTTCGAGATGGGGGAATTCCAGTTTCACGACCATTGCGCCGCTGAACTCGCCGGCGTCGTCCAGAATGGCATTGGACAGAAAATAGCCTGGAATGCCGGTCGTGACCCCGACCGCATAGAAACGCCCGACGCCCTTCACCTTGGTCTGCTGAAAGTACGGACGAAAACCGTAGTTGTGACCGACATAGCTGTTGGGCTTGCGCCAGTTGCTGGCGCCGACGGCAAGGCCGTGACGGTCGAGCAGTTCCAGAGACGAGGAGTTGGCCGTTTCGTTGATCTTTTCCAGCTTGCGGTTGAGCGCGTTCTGCGCCGCTGAGCTGATCGGGCCGGCGACCGCCGCGCGGATTTCCGGGTCCAGCGCCAGCACTGAAGGCAGCGCGCGATAGCGCTCGATGAGCGTGTGCAGCGTGTTGGCATACAGCGACAGTTGCCCACCGGCGCGAGTGACTTCTTCCGACATTGCATGTCGCTGCGCCTCACGCATCGCAAGCCCGGCAGACACCACTGCGCCCGCCAGAATCAGCAGGGCATACAGGGTGATGCGCAGGTAACGATGCTTGAAAGTCATGACAGTGGCGCTGCCTGAAGTGTCCATGCGAACGCACTCGCGGACTGAACCGCGAATGCGCTGTGAGCGGCGTGACAGACGATTGTCTTTACAACAGGTTGAACGTCGCTTCTTTCACGGCTTCCGAATCCAGACCGATCATGACTTTGAATTCGCCCGGTTCCGCTGCGTACACCAGGTCCGGGTTGTAGAACTTCAGGTCCTCCTCGCTGAGCGTGAAGCTCACGACCTTTTCCTCTCCCGGTGCGAGCGTGACTTTCTGGAAGTTGCGCAGCTCTTTGACCGGGCGGCTGATCGAGGCGGCGATATCGCGAAGGTACAACTGCACGGCGGTGCTGCCGGCCACCTTGCCGCTGTTCTTGACCGTTACGCTGGCGGTCAGCTTGCCGTCACGCACCATTTCTTTGCTCGACAGTCTGACGTCGGAGACATCGAACTGCGTGTAGCTCAGCCCGTAGCCGAACGGAAACAGCGCACCGTTGGGCTCCTCGAAATAATGCGAGGTGTAGTTGCCAGGTTTGCCAGGGGTGTAAGGACGGCCGGTGTTCATGTGCGCGTAGTAGACCGGCAACTGACCGATCGAACGCGGGAAGGTCATTGGCAGCTTGCCCGACGGGTTGTAGTCGCCGAACAGTACATCGGCGACGGCGTTGCCGCCTTCGGTGCCCGGGAACCAGGTTTCCAGCATGGCATCGGCTTGCTCCAGCTCGTCGACCAGAATCAACGGGCGGCCGTTCATCAGCACCAGAACCAGCGGCTTGCCGGTGGCTTTGAGCGCCTTGATCAGGTCGCGCTGCTTGCCAGGGATGTTCAGGCTGCTGCGGCTGGCGGATTCATGGGACATACCGCGCGACTCGCCCACCACAGCCACGATCACATCGGCCTGTTGGGCGACTTTGACCGCTTCGTCGATCATTTCCTGCGCAGGGCGTGGATCGACTTCGACTTCAGGCTCGATGAAATTCAAGTACTTGAGAATCGCTTCGTTGTCGCTGACGTTCGCGCCACGGGCGTAGACCAGTCTGGCTTTGTCGCCGACCGCGTTGGCCAGACCTTCGTAAACAGTCACCGACTGCTTGGGACGGCCCGCTGCGGACCAGCTGCCCAGCGTATCGAGCTTGCTTTGCGCCAGGCCACCGATGACAGCAATGGTGCCTTGCTTCTTGAGCGGCAGCGTCTCGTTCTGGTTTTTCAGCAACACCAGTGTTTTGCGGGCCACATCACGGGCTTCCGCGCGGTGCAGGCGGTCGTCGGAGTATGTGTCCGCCGGATCTTCCTGCGCCACACCGATACGTCCATAAGGCGCCGCGAACAGGCCCATGTCGTACTTGGCGCCCAGCACTTCGCGGACAGCGTTGTCGATTTCCTGCATCGACACTTCGCCGTCTTTCACAAGGCCTGGAAGCTGCTCGCCGTAGGCAACGTCGTTCATGCTCAGGTCGACGCCGGCTTTGATCGCCAGCTTCGCGGCTTCACGGTAATCCTTGGCCACGCCGTGCTCGATCAGCTCCTTGATCGCGCCGTGGTCGCTGATGGTCACGCCCTTGAAGCCCCAGTCCTTGCGCAACAGGTCCTGCATCAGCCAGGTATTGGACGTGGCCGGGATGCCGTTGATGGAGTTGAGCGCGACCATAATGCCGCCAGCACCCGCGTCGACACCGGCGCGGTAGGGCGGGAGATAGTCCTGGTACATGCGCGTCTTGCTCATGTCCACGGTGTTGTAGTCGCGGCCGCCTTCAACGGCGCCGTACAGGGCGAAATGCTTGACCGCGGCCATGATGCTGTCATTGGCGGCGACGTTCTGGCCCTGAAACGACTTGACCATCACGTCGGAGATGCGCGAGACCAGATACGTGTCCTCGCCGAAACCTTCGGAGCTGCGACCCCAGCGCGGGTCGCGGGAGACATCGACCATTGGCGCGAACGTCATGTCCAGGCCGTCGGCGCTGGCCTCTTTCGCGGAGACCCGGCCGGTCAGCGCGATGGCGTCCATGTCCCAGCTCGCCGCCATGCCCAGGCTGATCGGGAAAATCGTGCGGTGCCCGTGAACAACGTCGTAGGCGAAGAACATCGGGATCTTCAGACGGCTTTTGGCGACGGCCGCTTCTTGCAAAGGACGGTTTTCTGCGCGTGTAATCGAGTTGAAAGTACCGCCGATTCGTCCGGCGGCGATTTCCTTGAGAATCAGGTGTTTCGGCATTTCCTGGCTGATGCTGATCAGCCGCAACTGCCCGATCTTTTCATCGAGGGTCATCTGCTTCATCAGGTTCGAGATGAATGCATTCTTGTCCTCAAGCGTGGTTTTGCCAGGGGGGGTGGCAGTGGCATTGACGTCGGCCAATGCGGTGTGGCTGGTCAGACTGACCAGCAAACCTACTAAACACAGCTTATTCATGAATGATTTCTCAAGGCTTTTTGCGGGCAACTCGCGTTTAATACCCGCCAGCCAGATATTGGGTTTTAGGCCTTTGGCATTTATTGTTCGAGCCGGGCAAGAGCGTAGCTGCTGTTTGCCGGGCTGCCTGAGGCATCGGCGACGCGCTGGGTCTCACCGATACTCGGGCGTTGGCGACGGATTATGCCGGGGAACGCCCGATTTGGCTAAGCGTGTCGACTCGACTGATACAACCAGGTACCGGAGGTAGGGTTTTGAAGTGTGTGTTACAGCTGATCTTGCCGATTGCAATCTGGCTCGGCGGCGCAGCGAGCGCCTGGGCACAGGCCCCGACGCTGGTGTTTCCGCCCATGACCGGCAGCGTCGTGGACGCCGCGCAAATGCTCGACAGTCAGACCAGCATGCGTCTGGCCCGGTTGCTGCGTGCTCACGAGCAAGCGACCGGCGAACGGGTTGTCGTGGTGACCCTGACTGATCTGCAAGGCGCGAGCATCGAAGAGTTCGGCTCGCAACTGGGTGATGCCTGGAACCTCGGGCAGCAGGGCAAACAGGACAGCGCGCTGCTGATCGTCGACCGCGACAAGCGCAAGGTATTGATCGAGGTCGGCTCGGCGCTGGCGAGTCGCCTCACCGACGCCCAGACTTCGCTGATCATCAATGTGTTGATCGCACCGGAATTCGAGGACAGCCGCTTTTCGTCGGGCATCGAACGTGGCGCCCAGGCCATGCTGGTCGCATTGGGCGGGCACGTGCCGGATTACCCCGAACCTGTGAGCGACGCCAGCGTCTATGAGCCACAGACCGGGGGAGAACATGCCTGGCAAACGGTGCTGGTCCTGATCGGCATGGTGGTGCTGATCGTCGCGATCAGTATCCGGCGCGGCGAACCCTGCGCTGCGGCGAGACGCGGCAAGCAAGGCGGCAGCAACCGTTTTGGCGGAGGCGGCGCATCAGGCCACTGGTGAGCGCACGACTGTACTGCGAGGAAACAATGGCTCTACTGAATAAAGAAGAACAACGTCAGGTTGCAGAAGCGATCGATCGCGTCGAGCAGCGCACCGATGCCGAGCTGGTGACGGTACTCGCAGCGCGGGCCGACGATTATGCGTACATGCCGCTCATCTGGGCGGGTGTCATCGGCCTGCTGGTGCCGGGCATCATCAATTACGGCGTCGAATGGCTCGATGCCAACGAGCTGCTGCTCGCGCAGATGATGACCTTCATACTAGTGGCATTGCTGTGCCGCATTCCCGTGGTCACGACGTTGCTGGTGCCTGCTTCGGTGCGTCGCTGGCGCGCGGGGAACCTGGCGCGGCGGCAGTTTCTCGAACAGAACCTGCACAAGGCGCAGGACGGCACCGGCATTCTGGTGTTCGTCAGCGAGGCCGAGCGTTACGTCGAAATTCTGGTGGATCATGGCATCGCCAGCCGTCTGCACAACGACACCTGGAAGGCCATGATCGATGTTTTCACCCAGCAGGTTCGCGACGGCCAGACGCTGCAGGGGTTTCTGGGCTGTATCCATGCCTGTGGCGAATTGCTGGCCGACCACGTACCGGTGACGCACAGCCGCGGCGAGTTTCCAAACCGCCTGGTGATATTGGGCTAGCCGTTCTCGGTGAATAGTCTGCCGAAGCGATGCAGTAAGCAGCGATGTAGTAAATAGTTATGTCTGCCCGCAACGCTACAGGCTTAAAATGCCGCCCTGATTTTTTCGCGTCCTCGTCGGGGCGCCCGAGGCGATATCGATGTCCGAGACCACCCCATCCCTGTCTGCGGCA
>JARDZH010000064.1 GCA_029240955.1 Pseudomonas sp.
CTTCTTGCTCAGTTCTTCGAAGACCTTGTTGATCTCTTCATCGCTGGCAACGTCGCAAGGGAAGCACAGCTCGGGGCTTGAGCCCCAGCCAGCGGCGAATTCTTCGACACGGCCCTTGAGCTTGTCGTTCTGGTAGGTGAAAGCAAGCTCCGCACCTTCACGATGCATGGCGGCAGCGATGCCGGATGCGATGGACAGTTTACTGGCGACACCGACGATCAGGACGCGCTTACCGGCGAGAAAACCCATGTGTTGTTCCTCTTCAGGTTAATCGACAGCTACCGGCGCCAAAAAGGCGGCCTCGAGCAGCTGCTGTGTATAAGGATGTTGCGGTGCGGCGAAGACAGCTTGCGCCGCACCCTGTTCGACCACTTGGCCTTGCTTGACCACCATCAGCTGGTGGCTCAGCGCCTTGACGACAGCCAGGTCATGGCTGATGAACAAATACGTCAGGTTGTACTTGGTTTGCAGCGAGCGTAACAGCTCGACCACCTGACGCTGGACTGTCCGGTCGAGCGCCGAAGTCGGCTCGTCCAGCAGAATCAGCGCCGGTTTCAACACCAATGCCCGGGCAATGGCGATTCGTTGCCGTTGCCCACCGGAGAACTCGTGAGGGTAGCGGTGCCGGGTTTCCGGATCCAGGCCCACCTCTCTGAGCGCTTCGATAATGGCTGCTTCCTGCTCTGCAGCCGTTCCCATCCGGTGGATCCGCAGGCCTTCGCCCACGATCTCACCCACCGACATGCGTGGGCTCAGGCTCCCGAAAGGGTCCTGAAACACCACCTGCATTTGCCTGCGCAGCGGACGAATCTGCTGTTGCGACAGGCAGTCTAGCGTTTCGCCCTGAAAGCGGATGCTTCCCTGGCTACCGATGAGCCTGAGAATCGCCAGGCCCAACGTCGATTTACCCGATCCACTCTCGCCAACGATCCCCAGTGTCTGGCCCTTGGGCAGGCTGAAGCGGATGCCGTCCACCGCTTTGACGTGATCGACGGTCCGTTTGAGCAGGCCCTTCTTGATCGGGAACCAGACTTTCAGGTCCTCGACTTCGAGCAGTGCAGGCCCGGCCGGATTGGCTGCGGGCTCGCCGCTGGGCTCGGCGCCAAGCAGAATCTGGGTGTACGGATGCTGCGGCGAACGGAACAGCTCTTCACAGGATGCTTGTTCGACGATACAACCTCGCTGCATGACACATACGCGATGCGCTATTTGCCTCACAGCGTTCAAATCGTGGCTGATCAGCAACAAGGCCATGCCGAGACGGGCCTGCAATTGCTTGAGCAATTCGAGGATCTTGAGCTGCACGGTCACGTCCAGCGCCGTCGTCGGTTCGTCGGCGATCAGCAGTTCCGGCTCGTTGGCCAGCGCCATCGCGATCATCACCCGCTGCCGCTGCCCGCCGGACAACTCGTGCGGCAGTGCTTTCAGGCGTTTGCGCGGCTCGGGGATACCGACCAGTTCCAGCAGCTCAAGGGTCCGCTCGGTTGCCGCCTGACCGGTCAGACCCTTGTGCAGGCCCAGCACTTCGTTGATCTGCTTTTCCACCGAGTGCAGCGGGTTGAGCGAAGTCATCGGCTCCTGGAAGATCATCGCGATCCGATTGCCGCGGATGGTACGCAGCTTCTTCTCATCGACCTTGAGCAGGTCGTCGCCCGCATAACGGATGGTGCCTTGCGGGTGGCTGGCGGCCGGGTAGGGCAGCAGGCGCAGGATCGAGTGCGCAGTCACGGATTTGCCCGAGCCGCTCTCGCCAACCAGGGCCAGCGTCTCGCCGCGCCGGATATCAAAGCTGATGTTCTCCACCACGCGCTGACGCGAGTCGCCCGCGACGAACTCGACCGCCAGATCGCGGATTTCGATCAGATTGTCATCGTTCATGTCATTTCCTCGGGTCGAAAGCGTCACGGGCGGCTTCGCCGATGAAGACCAGCAGGGTCAGCATGATCGCCAGCACGGCGAACGCGCTGATGCCGAGCCAGGGCGCCTGCAGGTTGTCTTTGCCCTGAGCGACCAGCTCACCCAGGGACGGCGAGCCTGCCGGCAGACCGAAGCCAAGGAAGTCCAGTGCGGTGAGCGTGCCGATCGCGCCGGTCAGGATGAATGGCATGAAGGTCATGGTCGAGACCATGGCGTTGGGCAGAATGTGGCGGAACATGATCGCGCCGTTCTGCATGCCCAGCGCCCGCGCCGCGCGTACATATTCCAGATTCCGGCCGCGCAGAAACTCGGCGCGCACCACATCCACCAGGCTCATCCAGGAAAACAGCAGCATGATCCCCAGCAACCACCAGAAGTTGGGTTGCACGAAGCTGGCGAGGATGATCAGCAGATACAGCACCGGCAGGCCGGACCAGACTTCCAGAAAGCGCTGACCGAGCAGGTCGACCCAGCCGCCATAGAAACCCTGCAATGCACCGGCAATGACGCCGATGATGGAGCTGAGCACTGTCAGGGTCAGCGCAAACAGCACGGAAATCCGGAACCCGTAGATCACCCGAGCCAGTACGTCGCGCCCTTGGTCATCGGTGCCGAGCAGGTTGTCTCGCGAAGGGGGCGCGGGTGCCGGGACCTTCAGATCGTAATTGATGCTTTCGTAGCTGAACGGGATCGGCGCCCACAGCGTCCAGCCATCCTTCGCCGCCAACAGCTCCTGGATGTACGGACTCTTGTAGTTGGCTTCCAGCGGAAACTCGCCGCCGAAGGTGGTTTCCGGGTAGCGCTCGAATACCGGGAAGTACCAGCTGCCGTCGTAACGCACGGCCAGCGGTTTGTCGTTGGCGATCAGTTCGGCGCCCAGGCTCAGGACGAACAGGATCAGGAACAGCCAGAGCGACCACCAGCCGCGCTTGTTGGCCTTGAAGCGCTCGAAGCGGCGGCGATTGAGAGGAGACAGCTTCATGTCAGTGCTTCCTGCTTTCAAAGTCGATGCGCGGGTCTACCAGCGTGTAGGTGATGTCGCCGATCAGCTTCACGACCAGTCCCAGCAGGGTAAAGATGAACAGCGTGCCGAACACCACCGGGTAGTCGCGGTTGATCGCGGCTTCGAAACTCATCAGGCCTAGCCCGTCGAGCGAGAAAATCACCTCGACCAGCAGCGAGCCGGTGAAGAAGATGCTGATGAATGCCGAAGGGAAACCGGCGATCACCAGCAGCATCGCGTTGCGGAACACATGGCCGTACAGCACCCGGTTGTTGGAAAGGCCCTTGGCCTTGGCGGTGACCACGTACTGCTTGCCGATCTCGTCGAGAAAGCTGTTCTTGGTCAGCAGCGTCATGGTCGCAAAGTTGCCGATCACCAGCGCAGTGACCGGCAGTACCAGGTGCCAGAAATAATCGAGGATCTTGCCCGCCGTGCTTAGTTCATCGAAGTTGTTGGAGGTCAGCCCGCGCAGCGGAAACCAGTTGAAGTAGCTGCCACCGGCAAACAGCACGATCAGCAGGATGGCAAACAGAAAGGCCGGAATCGCGTAGCCGACGATGATTGCCGAGCTGGTCCACACGTCGAAGGCGCTGCCATGGCGCGTGGCTTTGGCAATGCCTAGCGGGATCGACACCAGGTACATGATCAGCGTGCTCCAGAGCCCGAGGGAGATGGACACCGGCATTTTCTCGATGATCAGATCGATCACCTTGGCATCGCGGAAAAAGCTGTCACCGAAGTCCAGCTGCGCGTAGTTCTTGATCATCAGCCACAAGCGTTCGGGCGGCGACTTGTCGAAGCCGTACATGCGCTCGATTTCCTTGACCAGCGCCGGGTCCAGGCCCTGCGCGCCCCGGTAGTTGGAACCCGCTACTGCGACTTCCGCACCGCCACCGGCGATCCGGCTGGTGGCGCCGTCGAAGCCTTCGATCTTGGCGATCATCTGCTCCACCGGCCCGCCCGGCGCGGCCTGGACGATGATGAAGTTGATGATCAGGATGCCGAGCAGGGTCGGGATGATCAGCAGCAGGCGGCGAAGAATGTAGGCCAGCATGTTATTGCTCCGGGCTCGCGTCTTTGGTCGCGCTTGTCTGGTCAGGCGTCTGGACCGGGATTGCCGGTTTGGCATCCGGCTTGGCCCACCACGTCTCTATGCCGATATCGGACAAGGGTTTGCCGGCGTCGCGTGGGTGCGCAATATGATCCCAGTAGGCGATGCGCCAGGTCTTGATGTGCCAGTTCGGCACCACGTAGAAGCCCCACAGCAGCACGCGGTCCAGCGCACGGGTGTGGGTGATCAGGCTCTGACGCGAATCGGCGTTGATCAGGCCGTTGACCAGCGTGTCGACTGCCGGATCCTTGAGGCCCATGAAGTTGCGGCTGCCCGGGTTATCGGCGCTGGACGAGTCGAAGTACACCCGCTGCTCATTGCCCGGCGAGGACGACTGCGGGAAGCTGCTGACGATCATGTCGTAGTCGCGCGAGCGCAGACGGTTGATGTACTGCGAAACGTCGGAGCGGCGGATGACCAGTTCGATACCCAGATCGCTGAGGTTGCGCTTGTAAGGCAACAGGATCCGTTCGAATTCGGTCTGCGCGAGCAGAAACTCGATTTTCACCGGATTGCCCTGAGTGTCGACCATCTTGTCGTCGACGACTTTCCAGCCGGCTTCCTGCAGTAGTTGAAACGCCCGGCGCTGCTGCGGTCTGATCATCCCGCTGCCATCGGTAACCGGCAGCTTGAAGGCTTCAGTGAAGACGCGGTCGGGGATCTTGCCGCGCAATGGTTCGAGAATCTTCAGTTCATCGGGCGAGGGCAGGCCGCTTGAAGCCATTTCCGAGTTGTCGTAGTAGCTTCCGGTGCGGGTATATGACCCGTTGAACAGCTGCTTGTTGGTCCATTCGAAATCCAGCAGCAGCGTCAGCGCCTCACGCACCCGGACGTCCTGGAACATCGGCTTGCGCATATTGAAGACGAAACCCTGCATACCGGTCGGGTTGCCATTGGGCAGCTCTTCCTTGATCAGGCGACCATCACGTACCGCTGGCGTGTTGTAAGCGGTGGCCCAGTTCTTGGCACTGGTTTCGAGCCAGTAATCGAACTGCCCGGCCTTGCCGGCTTCCAGTGCGACGGCGTTGTCGCGGTAATAGTCGTACGCCATCACATCGAAGTTGTAGAAGCCCTTGTTGATCGCCAGGTCCTTGCCCCAGTAATCCTTGACCCTCTCATAGCGCACCGAACGTCCTGCCTCGACGCTCGCGACCTTGTAGGGGCCACTGCCCAGCGGGACGTCCAGATTGCCCTTGGAAAAATCCCGGTTTGCCCAGAAATGCTTGGGCAGTACTGGCAATTGCCCAAGGATCAGCGGCATTTCGCGGTTGTCGGTGCGCTTGAATTTGAACAGCACCCGCAGCGGGTCCTCGACGACCACCTGATCCACGTCCGCGTAGTAGCCGCGGTACATAGGCCCGCCTTGCTCCATAAGGATCTTGAACGTGAACTCGACGTCTTCGGCGCGGATCGGATGGCCGTCGTGAAAATGCGCCTCGGGGCGCAGATAGAACCGGACCCAGCTGTTGTCCGGCGCTTTCTCGATCCTCTCGGCGACCAGGCCGTATTCAGTGAAGGGTTCGTCCAGGCTGGACCGGGCCAGTGTGTCGTAGATCAGGCTGATGTCCTCGGCCGCGACGCCCTTGTTGATGAACGGGTTGAGGCTGTCGAAACCGCCAAAACCGGCCTGACGCAGCGTTCCACCCTTGGGCGCATCAGGGTTCACGTAATCGAAATGCTTGAAACTGGCCGGATATTTCGGCGCTTCGTCGTACAGCGTCAGGGCATGTTGCGGAGCCGCCTGCACGGCGCAGGCCACGCCTGCCAGCAGCATGCCGCCGAGCAAAGTGCGCAAAGAGGTCATCGGGTCTTCTCCAGAGTCTTTAGCCACCACGCACGCAAGCCCAGTGTGTAGGGCGGGGTGGTGACCATGGCGAATCGATTGCGCCAGGCCAAACGATGATTGTTCAGATACCAGTTCGGGATGCTGTAGTGCTGCGAGAGCAGCACGCGGTCCAGCGCACGGGTGGCCGCGACCTGTTCGTCGCGGGTCTGCGCCGCCAGCAGTTTGTTGAGCAGATCATCGATCACCGGATTGGCAACGCCCGCATAGTTCTTGCTGCCATTGATCGAGGCCTGGCTGGAATGGAAGTACTGCCATTGTTCCAGCCCAGGACTCAGCGTCTGAGGCAGCGTCATCAGGATCATGTCGAAATCGAAGCGGTCCAGGCGCTGTTTGTATTGCGCACGGTCCACGGTACGAAGCCCGGCGTGGATGCCGATGCGTCGCAGGTCTTCGACATAAGGTTGCAGGATGCGTTCGAGGTTGGGGTTGACCAGCAGGATCTCGAAGCGCAGCGGCTGGCCGTTGGTGTCGAGCAGGCCTTGGTTCGACAGCGTCCAGCCGGCTTGCCCCAGCAGCGTCAGCGCCTTGCGCAGCGTTTCTCGGGGAATGCCGCCGCCATCGGTCTTCGAGGGCGTATAGGGCTGGGTGAACAGGCTTGGTGGCAGCCGGTCGCGGTAAGGCGCCAGCAACAGCCATTCATGCCCGGTCGGCAGGCCGGTCGCAGAGAACTCGCTGTTGGGGTAATAGCTGGTCGCCCGGGCGTAGGCATCGCTGAACAGCGTACGGTTGGTCCACTCGAAATTGAACAGCAGGCCCAGCGCCTCGCGCACGCGGATATCGGCGAAAGCCGCGCGCCGGGTATTCATGAACAGGCCTTGGGTCTGAGTCGGAATCTTGTGCGGAATTTGCGCTTTGATGACCTGGCCGCTGGCGACCGCCGGGAAGTCATAGCCGTTGGACCAGTTCTTGGCCTGATGTTCGATGTAGATGTCGAACTCACCGGCCTTGAACGCTTCGAAGGCGACGTTGCTGTCGCGGTAGAAATCCACCTCGACCCGATCGAAGTTGTACTTGCCGCGGTTGACCGGCAGGTCCTTGCCCCAGTAATCCTTGACCCGTTCGAACAGCAGCTGGCGTCCTGGCCGCACCCGGGTGATGCGGTACGGCCCGCTGCCCAGCGGCGGCTCGAAGGTCGTGGCCTTGAAGTCGCGGTCTTTCCAGTAGTGCTGCGGCAGCACCGGCAGTTCGCCCAGGCGCAGGATCAGCAACGGGTTGCCCGCGCGCTTGAAGACGAAGCGGATGCGATGCCGGTTCAGAATGTCGACCCGTTGCACCTCCTGCAGGGCGGTGCGGTATTGCGGGTGACCGTCCTTGAGCAACGTGCGGTAGGAAAACGCCACGTCATAGGCGGTCATCGGCTTGCCGTCATGGAACCGCGCCTGCGGCCGAATGTTGAACACCACCCAGCTTCGGTCTTCGGCGTACTCGACGCTCTGAGCCACCAGACCGTAGCTGGAAGTCGGTTCATCGCCGGACGGGTCGTACTGGCCGGTGCCGACCATCAGCGGCTCGTTGAGCTCGTTGACCCCGTATTGCAGGAAGTTTCCTGTGGACACCGGGCTGGTGCCCTTGAAGGTGTACGGGTTGAGCGTATCGAAGGTGCCGAACGCCATCATTCGCAAGGTGCCACCCTTCGGCGCCTCGGGATTGACCCAGTCGAAGTGAGTAAAGCTGGCCGGGTACTTGAGGACGCCGAATTGTGCATAGCCATGACTTTCGGTGATGGCTGCGTCGGCGCAGATGCTCAAGCCCAGACTGACAATGAACAGGAAGGGTCGTATCACGATCCAGGCGGCTTGGGCTTCAGGGGCGCTAACAGTAACAGCTTGTAAGGGCAGGAAAAAGGTCGCAGGTGCAGCCGTTCAGGGTAGGAAGAGTCGGCCGCTCCTGTGTGAACGGCCGATCCGGTCAATGCGGCAGGTAGACCGTCAGGGTCTGACCCGGTTTCAGGGCTTTACCGGTACGCGGATTCCAGCGCTTGAGATGTTGCATCTCGACGTTGAAGCGCTTGGCGACCAGATACATCGAGTCGCCTTTCTTGATCTTGTACTGCATGGA
>JARDZH010000065.1 GCA_029240955.1 Pseudomonas sp.
GCAGTGCAAAGCGCATTCGAAAGGTGGCTTGCTGTGGATAACTTCAAGGATGGGCTGCAGCTCAAAGGGCTTGAGGCGTTCAGAGCCTGATAGCTGACAGCTGGCATGAGCAAAAAAAGGGAGCCCGAAGGCTCCCAGAGGTAAACGTTTTCATCAGGCCGCGAACGGCTCAAGGTCAGCCTTCGATCTCGACCAGTATCTCGCCCGGATTCACGCGGTCGCCCTTGGCTACATGGATGGCCACAACTTTGCCGGCGATGGATGCCTGGACTTCGGTTTCCATCTTCATCGCCTCTGTGATCAACACCGACTGACCCACTTTGACCATGTCGCCTTCCTGAACCAGAACATCGACGATGTTCCCGGGCATCGTCGTGCTGACGTGGCCTGGTGCGCTGGCCTGCTTGCGCTTGCTGGCGCTGCCGACGAACTCGTTGAGCGGCTCGAACACCACTTCTTCGGGCATGCCGTCGATGGACAGATAGAAATGACGCTTGCCCTCGGCCTTGACGCCGACACCGGTGATGTCGACCCGGTACGTTTCACCGTGCACATCGATGACGAACTCGGTCGGTACACCTTCACCGCCAGCCTGCGCAACGGCGCCAGCTTCGGGAATCGGCAGCAGCACTTCGGGCGACAGGGTTCCGGCAGCCCGCTCTTCGAGAAACTTGCGGCCAATATCCGGAAACATGGCAAAGGTCAGCACGTCTTCTTCGCACGTCGCCAGCTCACCGATCTCATTTCGTAGCTTGTCCATTTCCGGCTTGAGCAGATCAGCGGGCCGCACCTCGATCAGCTCTTCGTTGCCAATGGCCTGACGCCGCAGCTTTTCGTCGACCTGACCAGGCGCGCGTCCGTAGCGGCCCTGCAGGTACAACTTCACCTCGTTAGTGATGGTTTTGTAGCGCTCTCCCGCCAGCACGTTGAAGAACGCCTGCGTCCCGACGATCTGCGAGGTTGGCGTCACCAGCGGCGGGTAGCCCAGATCCTTGCGCACACGCGGGATCTCGGCCAGCACCTCGTTCATCCGGCTGAGCGCGCCCTGCTCCTTGAGCTGATTGGCCAGATTGGAAATCATCCCTCCCGGCACCTGATTGACCTGAACGCGAGTATCGACTGCGGTGAATTCGCTCTCGAACTGGTGATACTTCTTACGTACCGCATAGAAGTACAGCCCGATTTCCTGAAGCAGTTCCAGGTCCAGGCCTGTATCGAACTCGGTGTCTTTGAGGGCAGCAACCATCGATTCCGTACCCGGATGGCTGGTGCCCCAGGCGAAGCTGGAGATCGCGGTGTCGATGTGGTCCGCACCGCATTCGACGGCTTTGAGCTGACACATCGCGGCCATGCCGGACGTGTCATGGGAGTGGACGAAAACCGGTAACGACTGCTCTGCCTTGAGCGCTTTGACCAATTGACCCGTAGCGAAAGGCGTGAGCAGGCCTGCCATGTCCTTGATCGCAACCGAATCACAGCCCATCGCCTCCATTTGCCGGGCCTGAGCCACAAAAGCGTCGATGGTATGCACCGGGCTGGTCGTGTAGGCGATGGTGCCCTGGGCATGCTTGCCGGCTGCCTTGACCGCTTCGATGGCGACTTGCAGGTTACGCACATCGTTCATCGCATCGAAGATACGGAACACATCGATGCCGTTCTCAGCCGCCTTGGCGACGAACGCTTTGACCACATCGTCGCTGTAATGCCGATAGCCCAGCAGGTTCTGGCCACGCAGCAGCATCTGCAGACGCGTGTCAGGCAAGGCCGCGCGCAACTGGCGCAGACGCTCCCAAGGGTCTTCCTTGAGAAAGCGCACGCAGGCATCGAACGTCGCGCCGCCCCAGACTTCCAGTGACCAATAACCGACCTGATTGAGCTTGTCGCAAATCGGCAGCATGTCTTCGGTGCGCATGCGGGTCGCCAGCAGCGATTGATGGGCGTCGCGCAGGATGGTGTCGGTGACGGTAATACGCTTTGCAGGTGCAGAGTTGCTCATTGTTCTATTCCTCACAGGCCCGCGTGGGCGGCGATGGCGGCGGCGATCGCCAGGGCGAGTTCTTCAGGTTTGCGCTTGATCGAGTAGTTGGTCAGTTCCGGATGACTTTCCACAAAGCTGGTGTTGAACCGGCCACTGCGAAACTCCGGATTGCGCAGGATTTCCTGGTAATACGCGGCGGTCGTCTTGACCCCTTGCAGGCGCATGTCATCGAGCGCGCGCAGGCCGCGGTCCATGGCCTCTTCCCAGGTCAGCGCCCAGACAATCAGCTTCAGACACATCGAGTCGTAGAACGGCGGGATGGTGTAGCCGGTATAGATCGCCGTATCCGTCCGAACACCAGGGCCGCCCGGCGCGTAATAGCGAGTGATCTTGCCGAAGCTGGGGAGGAAGTTGTTCTTGGGATCTTCTGCGTTGATCCGGAACTGCAGAGCGAACCCGCGGTGAATGATGTCTTCCTGCTTGACCGACAACGGTAAGCCGGACGCAATGCGGATCTGCTCGCGAACGATGTCGATACCGGTGATTTCTTCGGTGATCGTGTGTTCCACCTGAACACGGGTGTTCATTTCCATGAAGTACACCTCGCCATCGGCGAGCAGAAACTCCACAGTGCCGGCGTTCTCGTAGCCCACCGCTTTGGCCGCGCGCACCGACAGGTCGCCAATGTAGGCACGCTGCTCGGGGGTGAGCTGCGGGCTTGGTGCGATCTCGATCAGTTTTTGGTTACGGCGCTGGATCGAGCAATCACGCTCGAACAGATGCACCACGTTGCCAAAGCTGTCGCCCAGAATCTGGGCTTCGATGTGCTTTGGATTGACGATGCACTTTTCGAGAAAGACTTCGGCAGAACCGAAAGCCTTGGTGGCCTCGGAAATGACACGCGGGAAAGCCTGCTCCAGTTCGTGACGACTGTTACAACGCCGAATACCGCGACCGCCGCCGCCGGAAGTCGCCTTGAGCATGACCGGATAGCCGATCCTGTCTCCTTCGAGCAACGCTTCCTGAACATCTGCGACATTGCCTTCGGTGCCGGGTGTCACAGGCACGCCGGCCTTGATCATGCTACGCCGCGCTTCGGTCTTGTCGCCCATGCGCCGGATGACTTCCGCTGCCGGACCAATGAACTTGATCCCCCGTTCGGCGCAGATCTCGGCCAGTTCGGCATTTTCCGACAGGAAACCGTACCCTGGGTGCAGTGCGTCACAACCCGTCTCTACCGCAAGATTCACCAGTTTGCGCGGGTTCAGATAACCCTCGAGCGGTTCGGCGCCGATGCTATAGGCTTCATCCGCCCGCTTCACATGCAATGCATGCCGGTCGGCATCCGAAAAGATGGCCACCGAACGAATGCCCATCTCGGCGCAGGCGCGCACGATTCGAACGGCAATCTCTCCGCGGTTGGCGATCAATATTTTTGTTATCACTGGCTCTTCCTCAACCATAAGGATCGTCGGCCCTTCAAGGCCGCTCAGCGTGTGGCGCGATGCCGCAGGAGCACCCTAAGCCGGATCAGCGATTAACAAAAATGAGTAAAAATTGGGAGGACCATAAGTAAAAGCTTATAGTCAGCATTTCAGCTATTGGCCGGAGCATCACCCATGCGTAAGTCATTGATGCGTATGACATTGCGCCAGCTGCGCATTTTCAATGAAGTGTGCGATCTGCGCTCCTACAGCCGCGCAGCAGAGGAAATGTCGCTGACCCAGCCTGCGGTGAGCCTGCAGATCCGCCAACTGGAAGAGTCGGTCGGTCAGCCGCTGTTCGAATATGTCGGCAAAAAGCTGTATCTCACCGAGGCTGCGGAAGCCTTGCAGCAAGCGAGCCGGGACATTTTCGGGCGTTTGGAGAATCTCGACATGCAGCTGTCCGACATGCAGGGTTCGCTGCAGGGCCAGCTGAAACTTGCGATCGAGTCGAGCTGCAAATACTTCATTCCGCATCTGTTCGCAGCGTTCAAGCGCACATATCCGGAAGTAAGCCTCAACCTTACGGTGGTCAACCGCAATCAGGTCATTCGACGCTTATCGGATAACCGCGACGATCTGGTTGTGATGTCGATGGTTCCGCAAGACATGGGGCTGGAATTCCTGCCGTTTCTGAATAATCCGATCATCGCCGTCGCGCCTCCTGATCACCCACTGTGCACATCCGAGCAACTGAGTTTGAGCGAGCTGGAGCCATGGCCTCTGTTGATTCGCGAGTCTGGCTCGGGAACGCGGCGGGCGTGCGAAGAGTATTTCAAGGAGAAGCGCGTGCATTTCACCCAGACGCTGGAAGTGTCATCCAGCGAGGCGCAGCGCGAATGCGTGATCGCAGGCCTGGGGCTGGCCCTGCTGACTCGGCACGCGGTCAGTCAGGAACTCGCCACCGGCGCTCTGAAGGAGCTGCCCGTGGCGGAGTTGCCGTTATACCGCAGCTGGTGCGTGGTTCAGGCCAGGGACAAGCGCCTGTCGCCGGTCGCTCATGCCTTTCTCGGATTCATTCGCACCGAGCGGGCGCAGATCAGCCAGCTTGTCGAACGTTTCGACGGGCGTCCACGCTAGAAGCTGCGGCTTGCCAGAGATGATCGGGCGCGCTGTCGAGGTAGTCGCACAGGTCCTGATTGAGCTGGCGCGCTTCACTGTAGCTTTCGATCGCTCGGCGAAATTCCATGCGTCGCTGGTCTTCCTGCTGACGGCGGGTTTTCACTGCGCTTTTGGGCAAATCATCGTAGTGCCGAGCCATGTTCTGTCTCCCAATACGTGGTGTGGGTGTACAGAGTGCTCTGGCGCAATGACGATAAAGCGGCGAATGGATGACAAGTTGATTAAGGTTCTTGCCCTGCTCCTACCCTAAAAATCCAAAAAAAATATATATGTAGTGCATTTGCCGCCTTCGCTTGAGAGATAGTAGCCCTGCAGCACGCGAAACCCATCTCATCAAGCTATAGAAGGAACTAGGCAATGAGCATTCAAAGCAAAAACTGGATTGCACGCGACGACAGGATGCCGGGCGTCAACACTCTTAAAGTTTCCGGAACCGTGACTGTCGGCACCAGCGACACCATCCCCGTTCTGGTTCGCAGCACCAAACCGGCTGTGTTCACCCATCTGGCGCTGGAACTGAAGCTGGAAAGCCAAGGCATCGGTGCACAGGTCATGACCGATAAGCAGGTGGTTTACGCTCAGGCGAGCGGAGCGACTTTCACTTCGGTGAGCATCTACTACAAAGACGAACTGCTGACGACCATCGATGACGTGGAAATCACACACTGATCCGAGAGCAGCAGTTTGTTAACCTGGCTTCCGCTGAAACTACGGTTTCTGCGGGAGCCAGGCCTTGCGCTTCGGCAGGCAGCCAACGTCAGTCGTCGTGGGATTTTATCGACTTGGGGGACAACCTGAGCCCGCGCAGACTGCGCTTCACGCTTTTCAGGTGATTAACCAGAGTCGGCCCGCGCGCCATGGCGACGCCCATGGCCAATACATCGATGACGACCAGATGAGCAATACGTGAGGTCAGCGGCGTGTAGATCTCGGTGTCTTCATGCACATCGATCGCCAGGTTAACCGACGACAACTCAGCCAACGGCGTCTGGCTTGGGCACAGCGTGATCAGTGTCGCCCCGGTTTCGCGCACCAGATTGGCGGTTATCAGCAAATCCTTCGAACGCCCGGACTGGGAGATGCACACGGCAACGTCTGTCGGCTTGAGCGTGACCGCCGACATCGCCTGCATATGTGGATCCGAATAGGCCGCCGCAGTCAGCAGCAATCGGAAGAACTTGTGCTGAGCGTCGGCTGCAACAGCTCCGGAAGCACCGAACCCATAGAACTCCACGCGGTTCGCACCCGCCATCGCAGTAACCGCCTGCTGCAACGCGTGGGTATCCAGATTCTCACGAACTTCCATCAAGGTATGCAGCGTGGTGTCGAATATCTTCAGGCTGAAGTCGGCAACAGAGTCGTCTTCGTGGATCGCGAACTGCCCGAAACTTGCGCCCGCAGCCAGGCTTTGTGCCAGTTTGAGCTTGAGGTCCTGAAAGCCCGTGCACCCGATCGCCCGGCAGAACCGCACGATAGTTGGTTCGCTGATACCTACACTGTGTGCCAGGTCAGCCATGGAACTGTGCATGACGGCCGCAGGGTCGAGCAGCACATGATCGGCGACTTTGAGCTCCGATTTGCGCAGCAGGTGACGTGACTGGCCGATGTGTTGCAACAGATTCAAGGGACTGACTCTATAGATAGGGTGGGCTGGGATGTAGCTTTCTTGTAGTTATACTACATGGCCTGCGGATCGCACAGTTAAACGAAGCTGAAACATGCCATTCCATTGAGCAAAAGACAAAACAGCCAGTTTTGTCGGAATAATCCTACATCGTGGTATTCGTCCCCCATCAAGCCCGCGTTCAACCTGCGCACCTCCATGACCGGTCGTCAGCGCTCCGGTTTTTTTGAGGCCTGTAGCAAAGCTTGGTTTGCCCGACATGACGCCGCGCCCTAGAATGCGTCGATGCGCGATGATCTCTCTCTGCTTCTCAATTCCCTCAACGATGCCCAACGTCAGGCCGTAGCGGCTTCGCGTGGCCGTCAGTTGGTTCTGGCCGGCGCAGGTTCCGGCAAAACCCGTGTGCTGGTGCACCGCATCGCCTGGTTGATGCAGGTCGAGCAAGCCTCCCCGCACTCGATCCTGTCGGTGACCTTCACCAACAAGGCCGCTGCCGAAATGCGCCATCGCATCGAGCAGCTGATGGGCATCAGCCCTGCCGGCATGTGGGTCGGCACCTTTCACGGCCTGGCGCACCGGTTGCTGCGTGCGCACTGGCAGGAAGCTGGTCTGGTGCAGACCTTTCAGATCCTGGACAGTGACGATCAGCAGCGTCTGGTCAAGCGAGTCATTCGCGAGCTGGGGCTGGACGAACAGCGCTGGCCCGCACGCCAGGCACAGTGGTTCATCAATGGTCAGAAAGACGAAGGTCTTCGTCCGCGCCACATCCAGACCAGCGGCGACCTGTTCCTGACCACCATGCGCAGTATTTACGAGGCCTATGAAGCGGCCTGTCAGCGCGCCGGTGTCATCGATTTTTCCGAGTTGCTGTTACGAGCGCTCGACCTGTGGCGCGACAATCCGGGCCTGCTTGAGCACTATCAGCGGCGCTTCCGTCATGTGCTGGTCGACGAATTTCAGGACACCAACGCCGTGCAGTACGCCTGGTTGCGTCTGCTGGCCAAAGGCGGCGACAGTTTGATGGTAGTCGGCGACGACGATCAGTCCATCTACGGCTGGCGCGGCGCGAAGATCGAAAACATTCATCAGTACTCCGATGACTTCCCCGACACCGAAGTTATCCGTCTTGAACAGAACTACCGCTCGACGGCGAGCATTCTGAAGGCTGCGAACGGCCTGATCGTCAACAACAGTGGGCGTTTGGGTAAAGAGCTGTGGACTGATGTCGGCGAAGGCGAGCTGATCAACTTGTATGCGGCTTTCAACGAGCACGATGAAGCGCGCTATGTGGTCGAGACCATCGAGAGCGCACTCAAGACCGGCATTGCCCGCAACGACATCGCCATTCTCTACCGCTCCAACGCCCAATCGCGAGTGCTCGAAGAAGCGTTGCTGCGTGAGCGCATTCCATACCGGATCTACGGTGGTCAGCGCTTCTTCGAGCGCGCCGAGATCAAGAACGCCATGGCGTACCTGCGCCTGATAGAAGGTCGTGGTAACGATGCGGCGCTGGAGCGCGTGATCAACGTGCCCCCGCGCGGCATTGGCGAGAAGACCGTCGAGGCAATTCGCGAGCATGCGCGTCATTCGCACGTCTCGATGTGGGAGGCCATGCGCCTGCTGATCGTCAATAAAGG
>JARDZH010000066.1 GCA_029240955.1 Pseudomonas sp.
TTGTGGAGCGGCGGAGCTGATGCATGACATCCGCGATATGCCGTACACCTATAAAGCCGCGTCCACTGTCATCCCGATGGTCGCGGGCGATTATTGCCCCGCTTGCGGTGAAACGGTGCTCGATGCCGCCGAGTCCCCCCGTGTAAGTGCTGCCATGCTGGCTTTCAACAAACAGGTCAATGCCTCGGTCGTGGACCCTGCATTCATTACCTCGGTGCGAAAAAAGCTCGCACTTGATCAGCGGGAAGCTGCGGAAATTTTCGGTGGCGGCGTCAACGCGTTTTCCCGGTATGAGAACGGCAAAACCAAGCCACCACTGGCACTGGTCAAATTGCTCAAAGTGCTGGATCGCCATCCAGAGTTGTTGGTTGAAGTCAGAGCGTTTTAGGTCGGCAATCCCGCTACCCGCGCATTTCCGCTCAGGCCAGACGTTCCAGATAACCCGGCACTTCAGGCTCCGGCAGAACGGAGAGGACCTTGAGTCGCTGGAGGGTTCGTTCGCGGGCGTTGGCTATGTGATCGCGCAGACATGAACAGGCCGATTCGACTGTTCCATAGAGCAGCGCTTCCAGGATCAGTCGGTGTTCCACCAGCATCGCCTCGTCGTTGCTTGTGTGCAGCGCCTCATGGAGCACGCGTCCGACGTTCATGGGGATCTGGCACTGGCGAATGACGGCTGCCATTCGCGTATTGCTCACCCCAACGATGCAGGTCACATGGAGATCCTGTTCGAGCTGTTCAATGTCAGAGCGCTGCACGCGGCGGCCTGCCTCCTGAGCGTTGATGACGCGTTTCAACATCGCGATCAGATCGCTGCGAGGGACCCGTCCGATGCCTTGGCGCAACGCATCCGGTTCCAGGAGCATCCTCAGTTCGTAGTCCTGTTTGACCGCCTCTGCCGTGAGGGGGCCGGCCAGCCATTGAGAGTAGGGCTCTTTTTCGACCAGGCCTTTATCCCGCAGTCGCATCAACGCTTCTCTCACCACGTTTCTGCTGACGTTCAATGCTTCAGCGGCACTTTGCTCGTCGATGCGGTAATGGCCGAACACCATGAAGCGGATAACCGTTTCCGCGAGGTGATCGTAGATGCGCTCGCCCAGCGGACGGTAATCGATGAGGCTCTCTTCAGGCTCCAGCCCGAGCAACTTGCGCGTCAGTGGCACACGAAGAGGGGATTCGGTGGTTCCTTCGGGATCAATCAAGAAACCCCGGCCATCAAATCGGCGGATCAACCCTTCTTCATGGAGAAGATTGAGCGCTTTGCGCACCGGTACGCGGCTGGTGCCGAACAGGTCCGCTAATGGCCCTTCCACCAGAACCAGTCCTGGCGCCGCATGTCCGCCCAGAATCGTCTCGCGCAACGTATTGCGGATGATTTCGTAACGCGAGGCCGGGCGGTCATCCATTGGCGGTGTTACAGACATCAAGACAGCTCTCGTGGGGCGGGGTGGGTAAGTTTCTCACATGCCAAGCGTTATGTAAGCGCGCACAGGTAACGGTGTCGGTGCTCGATCTTGGGGCGAGCTGTTACCAAAAAACCCATAATGGATCATTTCAGAAAACATCCAATTATTGCGCCAAACCTCTTTCACGACTCATGAGCAGTCCCGGACCCGCCGTCTAGCACCTCTTTGCCCAAACGCGCGTTGGGACCATCACACTTGGCACGGTCAATGCTTGGCTAAATGTATGTATTAATAATATGTACATTTTAGAGGTCTGCCATGCTTTCTGACGCTTCTTCACTGGCCGGAACGTTCTTCGATGGGAGCTCCAACCCCGTCGCTGCCCTCGAAGACTCGCTCAGCGCAGCCCGGTTGGTGCCTGCCGCCTTCATCACACTGTGCGAGGAACGGGCCCAACGCGAAGCAGCAGCTGCCCGCAAGCGCTGGGATGCCGGACAACCGTTGTCCCCGTTGGATGGCGTGCCGATCGTCTGGAAAGATCTCTATGACCTGGCGGGATACGTGACCACTGCTGGAGCCAAGGTGCGGCTCCACGACCAGCCTGCTTCCCATGACTGCGCTCTCGCAGTGGCATTGAGCCGCGCAGGACTGGTCAGTGTTGGCAAGACTAATCTCAGTGAGTTGGCCTATTCAGGCCTGGGACTCAATCCTCATTTCGGCACCCCTGCCAACGCAGCTTCGAGCAATGAAATCCGCATTCCCGGTGGATCGTCTTCGGGTTCGGCGATTGCCGTTGCACGGGGGGTTACGCCTATTGCCATGTGCACTGATACGGCAGGGTCGATACGGGTCCCTGCCGCTTTCAATGGACTGGTGGGTTATCGAAGCACGAGCAAGCGTTATTCATTTGCAGGCGTCACCCCGCTGGCACGTTCGGTCGACTCGCTAGGCCCTGTCACGCACAGCGTCCGTGACGCCATCGCCATCGACAACCTGTTGCGTGGCGACTTGAGCGATCGGTCGCTCCAGAGCACTGGCCTGCCCATCGCCGGATTGAGACTGCGTGTGGATACCGAGCTGCTCGACGATGCGCGTGTTCAGCCCGAGGTAAAAGCCAACCTCCTGGCAGCAGTCGAGCGTCTCGCATCCGCAGGCGCAGTGATCGAGTACCAATCCTGCTGCGCATTCCAGCGTGCGCTGGAAGCCATCGAGCAAATCGGTTGGCTTGGAAGCGCCGAAGCGTTTGCGCTGCATCAGGACCTGCTCGATAGCCCCGATGCAGCGCTGCTTGATCCCCGCGTCCGCAAGCGTCTGGAGGCGGCAAGAGCATTCCCGGCCAGTAAACAGGTCCGGCTCTACCAGACGGCTGAACTACTCAAACAACACATTGCGAACGAGTTGGACGGGGCCTTTCTCGTGACCCCAACGGTTGGCCATGTAGCGCCACTTCTCGCGCCGCTTGAACAGGACGCGAGTCTGTTCGCGGCCACCAACCTGGCAACGCTGAGACTGACGATGCCCGGCAGCATGCTGGACATGCCCGGCGTCGCGTTGCCAAGCGGTGCAGGAGAGGCAGGTATGCCTACGAGCCTGCTTCTTTCCAGTTTCAGCGGCAACGATGAGCAACTGCTCCGTGCCGCGTTGACCATCGAGCCTTACGTTCGAGGCACTGAACGGTAGGCGAGCGAAGTGTGGGCAATCCACGCCTGTGATTATTTGAACAAAGCGAGGTAGAGATCATGGCAAAGGAAATTTTTGTATCGATCGGCGTAGACGTTGATGCAGTCGCCGGCTGGCTCGGCTCGTATGGCGGAGAAGATTCGCCGGACGATATCTCTCGTGGTCTGTTTGCGGGTGAAGTGGGCGCCCCGCGCCTGCTCAAGCTTTTTGAAAAATATGACCTGCGCACAACATGGTTCATCC
This sequence comes from Pseudomonas sp., assembly GCA_029240955.1. The sequence continues at coordinate 3,330 of JARDZH010000066.1, forward strand.
CTGGTCACTCCGTCGAAACGTTCCCTGAGCAAATGCAGGCCGTGGTCGACTCGGGCCACGAGATTGGTATTCATGGTTACAGCCATGAAAACCCGATCGCAATGACTCCGGAGCAAGAAGAAATCGTTCTGGACAAGTCCATCGACATCATCACCCGGCTGGCCGGCAAGCGGCCGACCGGGTATGTCGCACCGTGGTGGGAGTTCAGCAACGTCACCAATGAGCTGCTCTTGAAGAAGGGTATCAAGTACGACCACAGCCTGATGCACAACGACTTTCATCCCTATTACGTTCGGGTGAAGGACAGCTGGAGCAAGATCGACTACAGCCAGCATCCGGACACCTGGATGAAGCCGCTGGTGCGTGGTGAAGAGACCGATCTGGTGGAAATTCCTGCCAACTGGTACCTCGATGATCTTCCTCCAATGATGTTCATCAAGAAATCGCCCAACAGCCACGGTTTCGTGAACCCCCGGCATCTGGAAGAAATGTGGCGCGACCAGTTCGATTGGGTCTACCGCGAAAATGACTATGCCGTTTTTCCAATCACGATCCACCCCGATGTTTCCGGTCGACCTCAAGTACTGCTGATGCTTGAGCGCTTCATCGAGCACATGAAAAGTCATGAGGGCGTGAAGTTCGTGACCATGGACGAGATTGCCGACGACTTTATCCAGCGCCAACCTCGCACGCGCTGATGTTGCGCGGCGGAACGCAAGTCACCTGAGCGCAACACAAAAAAACACGAGAAACGCCGACATGACGACTACGCAAACGACTACCACGACGCGCGTTACCGAGGCCGAGCCATGGAAGCCGGTACAACTGGAGTCCAAGGACGTTACTTACGCGACCTGGATCGCTTTCTTCGCCTGGGTTTTCGCGGTTTACGATTTCATTCTGTTTGGTACTTTGCTCCCGGTCATGGGCGGGCACTTTACGTGGAGCGAGGCCGAGCAGGCTGAGATCGCCACGTGGGTAGCAGTCGGCGGCGCGTTCGTAGCGTTTGCCGTCGGGCCACTCGTTGACCGGATCGGTCGTCGGGGCGGGATCATTTTCACCATCGGCGGTACTGCCGTCTGCTCGGCACTCACCGCAGTCTGCGCGGGGATGGGTAAAGCGCCGTTGATACTGGTCCGCTCCGTTGCCGGGCTCGGTTATGCAGAGGAGGGCGTCAATGCCACCTATCTGACCGAAGTTTACGCCGCCTCGACTGACCCCAAGTTGATCAAGCGTCGTGGGTTCGTGTACAGCCTGGTGCAAAGTGGCTGGCCAGTGGGTGCGCTGATCGCTGCAGGTCTGACTGCCCTGTTACTCCCACATATTGGCTGGCAAGGCTGCTTTGTCTTTGCCGCCGTGCCAGCCCTGGTGGTAGCCGTTCTGGCTCGCAAGCTCAAGGAGAGCCCACAGTTCCAGGTTCACCAGCGGATCAACCAGTTGCGCAAGGCGGGTGATGATTCGGCTGCTCGCAGTCTGGCTCGTGAGTACCACGTCGATTACGACGAGCATGCCAAGGCAGGTGTTGCGGCAGCATTTCGCGGTGCTGCGCTTCGTCCGACGCTGGTGCTCAGCCTGGCGATTCTTCTCAACTGGTCGGCGATTCAGGTTTTCAGCGTGCTGGGTACTTCGGTGATCGTCAGTGTTCACCAGCTTTCCTTCCAGAACTCCCTCTGGATATTGGTGCTGTCGAACCTGGTGGGTTTCATAGGCTACCTGTTTCATGGCTGGTTAGGTGATCGCATCGGCCGGCGCAACACGGTTGCCATTGGCTGGATGTGCGGCGGGCTGGCGTTCTTCGCCATGCTTCAGGCACCCAGTCAGCTCACCACCGTCATCGCGCTGTACAGCCTGGGTCTGTTCTTCCTCACCGGCCCGTACTCCGCCATGTTGTTCTTCATGGGCGAAAGCTTCCCGACCAGTATTCGTGCGACGGGGGGCGCCATCGTCCACGCCATGGGGCCGATGGGCGCCATTGTTGCGGGCCTCGGCATTACCGGGGTGTTGACGAGTGGTGGTCAATGGCACAGCGCTGCGCTCTGGTTTGGCGCATTGCCGTGCTTCCTGTCCGGTCTGGTGATGTTTGCAGCCCGCCACGTCGAACCTCACTCCGTAAAATAACAAGGAGCTCAATCATGTCTCAGCCCGTAGCGTTGATCACCGGGGCTGCCAGTGGTATTGGCCAGGCCGTAGCAGTGGCGTATGCAAAAAAAGGCGTTCGAGTGGTCGGCGGATATCTGCCCGCTGACCCTCACGACTCTTCACACACCCAGAGGCTTGTCGAAGAAGCGGGCGGTGAATGCCTGATGATGCCGATGGACGTGACCGACAGCGCTTCGCTGGACGCCATTGCCGCAGCGGCAGTCGAACGTTTCGGCCGCCTCGACTATGCGGTGGCGAACGCAGGTCTGCTGCGCAAGGCGCCTTTGCTGGACATGTCGGATGAACAATGGAACGCGATGCTCGACGTCGACCTCACTGGCGTGATGCGTACGTTTCGCAGTGCGAGTCGGCACATAGGTGAAGGGGGTGCGCTGGTCGCGATTTCGTCGATCGCCGGCGGGGTGTACGGATGGCAGGACCATTCTCACTACGCGGCCGCTAAAGCGGGCGTGCCGGGTCTCTGTCGCTCACTCGCGGTTGAGCTTGCGGCGCGGGGAATCCGCTGCAACGCCGTCATTCCCGGCCTGATCGAGACCCCGCAATCGCTGGACGCCAAGAATTCGCTGGGAGCGGACGGGTTAGCCAAAGCGGGGAAAGCCATTCCCCTGGGTCGAGTCGGTCGCGCCAGCGAGGTTGCGGATCTGGTCTGCTACTTGACGGGTGCCGAGTCGAGTTACATCACCGGGCAGAGCATCATCATCGACGGTGGACTCACCGTGCGCTGGCCTGAATAACAGATCGAATTCGCCGCAGGGGTGCCTTGCGGCGTTGAGGACAATGAACATGAAGCCATTGCAGAACCGCCGGGCGGTTATCACGGGTGCAGGCAGCGGGATCGGCGCGGCGATCGCTTACGCCTACGCCGACGCAGGCGCCATGCTGGTGCTGTGTGACCGGGATTCCGAGCGCTTGGCCGACGTAGCTGCGCGGTGCCGCGATCGTGGCGTCCCGGTGACTGAGTGCGTCGCGGATGTGGGAAGCAGAGAGGGTGCACAGGCAGGAGTGGACGCCTGCGTGAGTGCATTCGGCGGGATCGATATTCTGGTCAACAATGCCGGGATGCTGACCCAGGCCCTGTGCGTGGATCTCACTCAGGAAATGTGGGACGACATGCTGCGGGTCGATCTCACCAGCGTGTTCGTCGCAAGCCAGCGTGCCTTGCCTCATATGCAGGGACAAAAATGGGGCCGCATTATCAATATCGCGTCTCAGCTCGGCATCAAGGGAGGCGCCCAGCTCGCCCATTATGCTGCCGCCAAGGCCGGGGTCATCGGCTTCAGCAAGTCTCTGGCACATGAAGTCAGCAAGGATAACGTTCTGGTCAACTCAATCGCACCGGGGCCTATTGAAACTCCGCTGGTTGATGGCATCAGCGAGGAGTGGAAAGCCGCGAAGGCCAGGGAACTGCCCTTGGGACGCTTCGGCAAGGCCGAGGAAGTGGCTCCCATAGCCGTCTTGCTGGCTTCGGAACCTGGAGGCAATCTGTTCGTTGGCCAGACGCTCAATCCGAATTCCGGCGATGTAATGCCTTGAGGTGAGATATGTGTGGACTGTGTGGCTTGATCGGGGAAGACGCTCACTGGAGCGACCCTGTGGATTCGACGCTTCCCGGCAGGCGAGAGCGCTTGCGCCGAATCGCCTCGATCAACCAGGTTGTCGCCCCGTTCAGGCTCAAAATCAGTGACGTTCAGGGCGCTGCCTACCTGGTACAGGGGCCTACCGGGAAACAGGGTATCGCCTCAGGGCTGGAACAGTTGTGGCAAGTGGCGGAGGAAATCTTGAGTCGCAGACTCGATCCCCTGGATCCGAAAATTCTCGACCACCTGGAAACGTCCTCATGAGTCTTCAGATCAATGTGCTGACCGGCTTTCTGGGCAGCGGCAAGACCACGCTCTTGCAGCGCGTGCTGGCCAACGAAGAAATGGGCGAGACGGCGCTGCTGATCAATGAATTCGGCGAAGTCGGGATCGATCATCTGCTGGTGCAGGAGATCGCTCCCAACACCGTGCTTCTGCCAAGCGGCTGTGTGTGCTGCTCGGTCCGCGGTGATCTCAAGCAGGCGCTGATCGATCTGCACGACAAGCGCAGTCGAGGGGAAATTCCTGCTTTCCGCCGAGTGCTGCTTGAAACGACGGGCCTCGCCGATCCTGCTCCGATCCTCTCGACCCTTCAGCGCGATCCCCAGTTGCGCGGTCGCTTTCACCTGGGCTTGCTGCTGACGGTCGTCGACGCTCAGCACGCTTCGCTGCAGGAACGCATTCACCCCGAGTGGCTTGAACAGGTCACCGCCGCCGACCGCCTGCTGGTGAGCAAGTCTGATCGGGTGACGCCTGAGTCGCTCGAT
>JARDZH010000067.1 GCA_029240955.1 Pseudomonas sp.
CGACAAGCGCGCGGGCGATCCTCCTGCGAATTTGCAGATAGAGGTTGTAGAAGAGCCGATGATTCTCGGGCCGTTCGCGCTTCAGCACGAGCCGGACGCGCATCCTTCACTGCATGTATTGGCCGGTCACGTGCACCCGGTCTATCGGTTGCGAGGCCGTGGCCGGCAGAGCCTGCGTCTGGCGTGTTTCTACCTGGCGGAGAAAGTCAGCCTGATGCCGGCGTTCGGTGAATTCACGGGCGGCTACGCCATTCAGCCCAACCCGGAAAGCCGTGTATACGTCACCGGCGACGGCGCCGTATGGGCTGTCCGATAAGGCTGAAATCATTTGGCTGAAACGCTTCATCGCCGCCTGTTACCCGACAAAAGCCGATTACCGCCGTCCTTCCGCCCACGCGCACGAATGCCCGGGGCGCAGGCAGGCTGGCATGCAGATTTCAGGAAAATTCAGGCAACGGGCGCAGGAGGCGGCTCGTCAGGGATGGTAGGTTCGCCAGGCTCGGTAGGCTCCTGGAATGGAGTGTCTGGATCCGGTTGTCCAGGAATTCCACCGCCGACCATGTTGAGCTGCGAGTTGAAATGCGAATGGGCAAGCAACGACCAGGCAAGCAGTCCGATCTCGTTGGGCGGAGCAGACATTTCCCGGTCAGATGTTTTGTAGTCGGTCTTCATAGGGGCACTCCCGATCAGTGGCCCCGCACACAACGTGTGTGCGGGATCATGTCAGCCAATAGAGTGCGAAAAAGCTTATTAATTCAATTTGCGTCAGACCGAAACGTGGATCAGGTACGCGGCAAGGTCACGCCGCGCTGGCCTTGGTACTTGCCGCCACGGTCCTTGTAAGACACTTCACACTCCTCGTCGGATTCGAGGAAAAGCATCTGTGCGACGCCTTCATTGGCGTAGATCTTGGCCGGCAGCGTCGTGGTGTTGGAGAACTCCAGCGTCACGTGCCCTTCCCATTCCGGCTCAAGCGGTGTGACGTTGACGATGATGCCGCAGCGAGCGTACGTGCTCTTGCCCAGACAGATGGTCAGCACGTTGCGTGGAATCCGGAAGTATTCGACGGTACGCGCCAGGGCAAAGGAGTTGGGCGGGATGATGCACACGTCGCTCTTGATATCGACGAAGCTTTTCTCATCGAAGTTTTTCGGATCGACGGTCGCGGAGTTGATGTTCGTGAACACCTTGAATTCGTCTGCGCAACGTACGTCGTAGCCATAGCTGGAAACGCCGAAGGAGATCAGCCGGTCGGCGCCTTCGCCGCGCACCTGGCGCTCGACGAAGGGCTCGATCATGCCGTGCTCTTGCGCCATGCGGCGAATCCACTTGTCCGATTTGATGCTCATGGCGGTGTCCTGAATAGCGAGGTGAAGAAAGATGGACGGCATCTTACCGGGCCGGGCCGCCGTGTTCAAAGGCCGCGAGAAGCTACGCCGCTTGGCAGGAGCACCACTTTGAGCGGCTTTCGAAATAATACTCGACAGCCCATTGGCACATCCCACAAAAAGGGTTAAGGTGGTGCCACTGTGTTGCTTGTGTCACTGAGAATCTCTACACGATGTTGAATTTCGATCCAACGATCTACATGAATTTTCCAGCTCTTTGCACTCAGTCTCGGCCAGGGCTCTTCCTGAGTCGCAGTTAACTTTGTCCAAGGAGATACATCATGTCCAATCGCCAAACCGGTACCGTTAAGTGGTTCAACGATGAAAAAGGCTTCGGCTTCATCACTCCACAATCCGGTGACGACCTGTTCGTGCACTTCAAAGCTATCCAATCTGACGGCTTCAAGAGCCTGAAAGAAGGCCAGCAGGTTTCTTTCATCGCTACCCGCGGTCAGAAAGGCATGCAGGCTGAGGAAGTTCAAGTTATCTAACTTGTACTGATCCGCTTGAAGACCCCGCCCTCAAAAGCGGGGTTTTTTATTGCCTGCAGAAACGGGTGGCGCACCCACCGGACCCTTGCGAATCCGGTGAGACGTTGCTGCTTGATCTGTCAGTCGTCGCTGACCGAGATGGTCGGCATTGCGGGGCTCGCCGCTTCCTGCAACACGATACGCGCGCCGACATGGCGGGCCAGCTCCTGATACACCATCGCAATCTGGCTCTCAGGCTCGGCGATGGCAGTCGGTTTGCCGCCGTCAGCCTGTTCGCGGATCAGCATCGACAGCGGCAACGAGGCCAATAGTTCAACGCCATATTGCGAAGCCAGCTTCTCGCCGCCTCCCTCGCCAAACAGATGCTCAGCGTGGCCACAGTTCGAGCAGATGTGCACGGCCATATTCTCCACCACGCCAAGCACGGGAATATTGACCTTGCGGAACATCTCCACGCCTTTCTTGGCATCCAGCAGCGCAAGATCCTGTGGCGTGGTCACGATCACGGCGCCGGCGACCGGCACCTTCTGCGCGAGCGTCAACTGGATATCGCCGGTACCCGGTGGCATATCGATCACCAGATAATCCAGGTCATTCCAGGCAGTCTGGGTCACCAGCTGCAGCAGCGCGCCGGACACCATCGGGCCGCGCCAGACCATCGGCGTGTCGTCATCGGTCAGAAACGCCATGGACATGACTTCGACCCCGTGCGCCTCGATCGGCACGAACCATTTCTGATCTTTGATTTTGGGCCGCGTCCCTTCTGCAATACCGAACATCACGCCCTGGCTTGGCCCGTAAATGTCCGCGTCGAGTATCCCCACCCGTGCGCCTTCCCGGGACAACGCGAGCGCCAGGTTAGCGGCAGTTGTGGACTTGCCCACGCCGCCCTTGCCTGACGCTACGGCGACGATGTTTTTGACATTGGCCAAACCCGGCACCTGGCCCTGAGCCTTGTGCGCACTGATCACGCTACGGATATCGACCCGTGCCGCAGTAACACCGTCAAGGCCTTCGACGGCGGTCTTCAACACCTGCGCCCAGCCGTTGCGGAACAGTGCGGCGGCGTAGCCCAGCTCCAGCTGAACCGTCACCTGACCGCCCTGGATATCGATGGCCCGCACGCAACCGGCGCTGACCGGATCCTGATTCAAGTAAGGGTCGGTGTACTGGCGAAGAATCGTCTCCACCGCTGCGCGATCGACTGCGCTCATGGGCTCGCTCCGAAAAAGGCTGACTGAAACAGGCGGCTATCCTAACCGTTCTCTCAGCCGGCGACATGGTTTCACTGCGTTTTCAGGATCATTCCCACATCGCGGCGAGGTGAAAAAAAATCCTCAGACCTTTATAGTGGCCGACCTCCGTTTCACTTCAAGTAGCCGAGCCCATGTCCGAGCCACGCCAGATTCTCGTTACCAGCGCCCTTCCCTATGCCAACGGTTCCATTCACCTTGGCCACATGCTCGAGTACATCCAGACCGACATGTGGGTGCGGTTCCAGAAGCATCGCGGCAATCAGTGCACGTACGTCTGTGCCGACGACGCCCACGGCTCGGCGATCATGCTGCGTGCCGAGCGCGAAGGCATCACGCCGGAACAGCTTATCGACTATGTAAAAGCCGAGCACAGCGCGGACTTCGCCGATTTCCTGGTCGACTTCGACAACTTCCACTCGACTCACTCGGAAGAAAACCGCGAGTTGTCGAGCATGATCTACAAGCGCCTGCGTGATGCCGGCCACATCGCGACGCGCTCGATCACCCAGTATTTCGACCCGGACAAGAAGATGTTCCTGGCCGACCGCTTCATCAAAGGCACCTGCCCGAAATGCGGCACTGAGGATCAGTACGGCGATAACTGCGAAAAATGCGGCGCCACTTACGCCCCGACTGACCTGAAGGATCCGAAATCGGCGATTTCGGGCGCCACGCCGGTGCTCAAGGAGTCCAAGCACTTCTTCTTCGACCTGCCGGCCTTCGACGCCATGCTCAAGAGCTGGACCCGCAGCGGCGCATTGCAGGACGCAGTCGCCAACAAGCTGGCCGAGTGGCTGGACAGCGGGTTGCAGCAGTGGGACATCTCCCGTGACGCGCCGTATTTCGGTTTCGAGATCCCTGACGAGCCCGGCAAGTATTTCTATGTATGGCTGGACGCGCCGATCGGCTACATGGCCAGCTTCAAGAACCTGTGCACCCGCCGTCCCGATCTGGACTTCGATGCGTACTGGTCCAAGGATTCAACCACCGAGCTGTATCACTTCATCGGCAAGGACATCGTCAACTTCCACGCCCTGTTCTGGCCGGCAATGCTCGAAGGCGCAGGCCTGCGCAAGCCGACCGCGGTCAACGTTCATGGCTACATCACCGTCAACGGCCAGAAGATGTCGAAGTCTCGCGGTACGTTCATCAAGGCTCGCACCTACCTGGATCATCTGTCGCCGGAATACCTGCGCTACTACTACGCCTCCAAGCTGGGCCGTGGTGTCGACGACCTGGACCTGAACCTGGAAGACTTCGTGCAGAAGGTCAACTCGGACCTGATCGGCAAGGTCGTGAATATCGCCAGCCGTTGTGCCGGCTTCATTCACAAGGGCAACGCCGGGGTCATGGTCGACAGCAACGCTGCGCCAGAGCTGACCGACGCGTTCCTGGCGGCTGCGCCAAGCATTGCCGAAGCTTACGAGGCGCGCGATTTCTCCCGCGCCATGCGCGAAACCATGGCCTTGGCCGACCGCGCCAACGCGTTCATCGCCGACAAGGCGCCGTGGTCCCTCGCCAAACAGGAAGGCAAGCAGGACGAAGTCCAGGCCATCTGCACCTTGGGTATTAACCTGTTCCGCCAGCTGGTGATCTTCCTCAAGCCGGTCCTGCCTGCGCTCGCGGCTGATGCCGAGAAATTCCTGAACGTCGAACCGCTCACCTGGGACGATCACAAGACATTGCTGAGCAATCACTCGCTCAACCCGTTCTCGGCGCTGATGACTCGTATCGATCCGGCTAAGGTGGACGCCATGACTGCCGCCTCCAGGGAAGACCTGGTCGAATCCAGTTCCGATACCGCCCCCAAGGGCAACGGCGAGCTGGCCAAAGATCCGCTGTCCCCGGAAATCGAGTTCGATGCTTTCGCTGCGGTCGACCTGCGTGTCGCCCTGATTCTGAAGGCTGAGCACGTTGAAGGTGCGGACAAGCTGTTGCGCCTGACGCTGGATATCGGAGACGAGCAGCGGAACGTGTTTTCCGGCATCAAGAGCGCGTATCCGAACCCGTCAGAGCTCGAAGGCCGTTTGACGATGATGATCGCCAACCTGAAGCCGAGAAAGATGCGCTTCGGTATTTCCGAAGGCATGGTGATGGCCGCAGGGCCTGGCGGAGAGGAAATCTATCTGCTGAGCCCGGACAGCGGTGCCAAACCAGGCCAGCGCATCAAGTAAAACCTTTATGCTCACGGGCACCTCAGTCGGGGTGCCCTGTGCGCACTCCTGTCGGCATCTATGCTGGGGAGTGGCGCTTTTCCCACATTCCTTGCGACGGCTTTCAGCCCGGCATTGCCCACCGACCCGATCATGACCAACGCCCGTCACACGCTCAGCGGCCCTGCCTCAATCGGGCTGGTCGAACGAATCGATGCCCTGCTGCCGCAGACCCAGTGTGGCAAGTGTGGTCATCCGGGCTGCAAGCCGTACGCAGAGGGCATTGCCGCCGGAGAGGCCATAAACCGATGCCCGCCCGGAGGGCAGGAAACCATCGCGCATCTGGCTGAACTGCTGAGCGTTCCCGCGCTACCGCTGGACCTTGAGAGAGGCGCAGCGCCTGCGCAGGTAGCCTATATACGCGAAGCCGAATGCATCGGCTGCACCAAGTGCATTCAGGCATGCCCGGTCGACGCGATCATGGGTGCAGCCAAGCAGATGCACACCGTTCTGATCGATGAGTGCACCGGATGCGATCTCTGTGTAGCGCCCTGCCCGGTCGACTGCATCGAGATGCATCCGCTCAATCCGTCGCAAGTGACCCCCATTGTTGGAGGTCTGGCTTTTTCTGTTCTGGAGCTGGATGCCCGTGCCCGAAAACGTGAGCACGCCCGCCAGCGTTTCGATGCTCGAAATCTCAGGCTGCAGCGTGAGCAGGACCGGCGGATCCGTGAACGCACGGCGCGCCAGTCGTTGCCTGCGCCTGCTGTGGCTGCAAGCCGGCAGCCCACGGCAGCCACAACCGCCGATGAAGCGGTGAAGCAGGCTCGTATCGCGCTCGCCATGAGCCGCGCTCAGCTGACCAAGTCGCTCAAGGCATTCGGGCACCCACCGATAGCCGAGCAGGCCGCGCGGCTCGCTCAACTGCAACTGGAGATGGAAGCTTGCGAGCGAGAGCTGGAACGCCTCATGGCTGTCGTCTCAAATGTGGCTGCGCCGATTACCCCCAAAGCTGACGCCAGCCTCGTGAAGCGCGCCAAAGTTCAGCTGGCGATGGCGCGAGCAGCGCTCAACAAGGCCAGCGCCGCTCAGGCACCGGCAGAAGACCTCGCCGCACTGCACGTCGCCGTGCAGACCGCAGAACAGGTCTTGGCGCAGGCTCAAGGCGCCGACGCCTCCTGAATGGCGCTCAACCCGAGAGGTGATGCCAACAGCTGCGAACCCGGTTTGGCAACTGCGGCAGCCCATGGCAAATTACTCGGATCATCCCGCGCCCTTACTGCGTTTGGCGCGATCACCAAGGAAACACTGCACTCATGAACGCTGCCAAACGCCTGGAGATCTTTCGCAGGCTGCACGAGGACAACCCGGACCCCAAGACCGAACTGGCCTACACGACGCCCTTCGAGTTGCTGATTGCGGTCATCCTCTCGGCGCAGGCGACCGATGTCGGGGTCAACAAGGCCACCGCGAAGCTCTATCCGGTCGCCAACACCCCACAAGCGATCTATGACCTGGGCGTTGAAGGCCTGTCCCAGTACATCCGGACCATCGGCCTCTACAACAGCAAGGCGAAGAACGTTATAGAGACCTGCCGGCTGATTCTGGAACTGCACAACGGTGAAGTGCCGCAGACCCGAGAGGCGCTTGAGGCGTTACCGGGTGTTGGACGCAAGACTGCGAACGTGGTGCTCAATACAGCGTTCCGTCAGATCGCGATGGCGGTCGATACTCATATCTTCCGGGTGAGCAACCGGACCAATATCGCGCCGGGCAAAACGGTGCTCGCAGTCGAAAAACAGCTGATGAAGTTTGTGCCTAAAGACTATCTGCTGGACGCGCACCATTGGCTCATTCTGCATGGCCGCTACGTCTGTCAGGCGCGTAAACCTCGCTGCGGCAGCTGCCGGATTGAAGACTTGTGCGAGTACCGCCACAAAACGTCCGATGATTGAGAGATAGCGTCTTGCCGGGCGAATCGATAAAAAAAATCTTTTTTACCCGATTTGAGAATGCCGCTATAAGGTCCGCCAATGACAGCCAAGTCTGGAGTCGACTTTATGAGTACTGGCAAAGAGCAAATAGATGTGGACGACGAATTCATTGCTGTCGATGCCGATGACACCGAACAGCCCGCTGTGGAGCCGGCCAAGACCAACCTCAGCAAGCGGCGGACCATCGACAACCTTCTCGAAGAACGACGCTTGCAGAAGCAACTGGCTGATTACGACTTCGACCTCTGACGCTCTGCCTGACCCGCTGACCATGCACTCCCCCGGTTACCCGTTATGGCCTGTTCAAAACTTCTCTTGCGAGAGGCTTTGAACAGGTGTCTATCCGATCCCCGATTCTCGTGCATTGAAACGTCGCCTAGACCAGCCCGTTGCGCTGCGCCAGCTCGATCAGGTCCACCAGTGAGTGAGCGTTCAGCTTGAGCAGCAAGCGCGTCTTGTAAGTGCTTACAGTCTTGTTGCTCAGAAACATACTGTCCGCGATT
>JARDZH010000068.1 GCA_029240955.1 Pseudomonas sp.
TGTACTGATCAGCCTAGCAGCACGATGCCCCACACCAGCGCGATCATCGTCAACGCGACCATCTGCGCGGCGCTGCCCATGTCCTTGGCATTCTTGGACAGCGGATGGAGATCCAGCGAGATGCGGTCGATGGCCGCTTCTACCGCGGAGTTGAGCAATTCGACAATCAACGCCAGCATGCACACCGCGATCAGCAACGCCTGTTCACCCTTGCTGACGTTGACGAAGAACGACAGCGGAATGAGCACGACATTGAGCAGCACCAACTGTCGAAAAGCGGCTTCGCCCTTGAAAGCGGCCGTCAGACCATCGAGCGAGTAACCTGCGGCGTTGAAGATACGTTTGAGACCGGTCTGGCCTTTGAAGGGCGACATAGAAGGCTGCTGCGTAAAAGATGAGGAAAACTACGGCACGTCAGGTCAAAAAAGCGTGAACCCTTTGCCCGCTCCGGCCCTTAGTTGGCTGATATGGATTCCAGCTGTTGCAACAGCAGCGCAGCCTGGGTCCGGGTGCGCACGCCGAGCTTGCGGAAAATCGCTGTCACGTGGGCCTTGATGGTCGCTTCGGAGACACTCAACTCGTAGGCGATCTGCTTGTTGAGCAAACCTTCGCAGACCATGGTCAGCACCCTGAATTGCTGCGGCGTAAGACTCGCAAGCCCTTCGCTGGCAGCCTTGGCCTCGGCAGACACGCTGACCGTCTCGTTGACCTGCGGCGGCCACCAGACGTCACCGTCGAGCACGGCTCTGACCGCTTGCTGAATATCTTCCAGACCGCTGGATTTGGGGATGAAACCGCTGGCCCCGAATTCCTTGGAACGGACCACGATAGCCGCCTCTTCCTGCGCCGAAATCATCACCACCGGAATCTGCGGGTACTGCCCGCGCAATAGGACCAGCCCTGAAAAGCCGTAGGCGCCGGGCATGTTCAGATCCAGCAGGACCAGATCCCAGTCGGCCTTCTGCTCGAGATGAGCCTCGAGTTGGGCGATGCTCTCTGCCTCGACCAGCCGTGCATCAGGCCCGAGGCCGATGCTCAACGCCTGACGCAACGCGCTGCGAAACAGCGGGTGGTCGTCGGCGATCAGGATGTCGTAGGTCATCTTTTGATCCTGTTCTCATAGTGAGGGCCGGCTGACCGGCCACTCAACAAGGGCATCGGAATGCCCGAAATTCACACTGCGTCGACAGGCACATCCGTGGCCGTCGGCGTTCAAGCGGCGCCAAGGATGCCGAGCAACACCATGACGGTCAAGCATCAAGCACCACGGAGTGTGACATCAGCGCAGCAATGGACTCATCCTGTACGACACAGCGCGCTCAGGTTACAGATAAGCCTTCAGATGAGTGTGCGCTGCATCATCCGGGTCTACCGGATTCTGGTACTTGGCACCCAGATAATGCGCGCTGAACACATCCAGGTAAGCGTCGAGCACACCACTGGCAGCCCGATCCTCTGCCAGCTCCAGACACAAGGCGGCGACTTCAGCGGTGCAGAAATGATCATCCCGTTTCGAGCGACGCAGGCGATAACGCGAGATCTGCTCTGGGGCCAGACTCAGGACCGGAAAGCGTTCCAGATACGGGCTCTTGCGGAACATCTTGCGCGCCTCGGTCCACGTCGCGTCGAGCAGGATGAACAGCGGCCGTTTGCCCTGTACCGGCGCGACTTTGCTCACCACCCGCTCCGGCGCCACGAACTCGCCCGGAAAAACGATGTACGGCTGCCACTGCGGGTCGTCCAGCAAGCTCAGCAGTCGTTCGTCAACATCGATGCGTGACCAGCCAAAAGCGTGCGTGTCCTCGATCACATCGGCAATCAGCCAGCCGGTGTTGGTTGGTTTCAACGGTTCAGTGTCATACATCAGCAGGCACATGCCGGACGTCGCCGCCACGGTCGGACGCCACTCACACAGACAATAGCTGAATATCACCCGGCATCCCGGGCAGCGGGGTGCGCGGGAGCCGCGAGCGATGAAGGGTTTGACACTGCGCGCCAGACGCTCGTCGCGTAGACGGGAAACGGCATGGCTCATTGCAGTACCGGCCAACTGAAGGAATGCATCGACACCACGAAAACTCGGCGAAAAAAAGTGCGCGCAGTTTATCAGACCCCTGGCGCTTCGACCTGCTTTCGCCGTGACTCCTGCCTTATACTGGCATGCCATCACGGCCGCACCGTCAGCCGTGACCCGGAACGCATGTTCGAGTTGCTGGTCCAAACGCCCAGCTACTAAATCAGGAGAGTTTGATGCTGCGCCTTATCGTCCCCACCCTTACACTTTTGCTCGTTGCTCCGCTGAGCGCCCAGGCGGCATCGAAGCAGGAGTTCGAGCTCAGCAAAATGCTGGAAAAAGTCGCGAAGGAAAGCAGCGTCGGCACGCCTAGAGCCATCAACGAAGACATTCTGGACCAGGGTTTCACGGTCAATGGCAATGAGCTGATCAACCACTTGAGTGTACGTGAGGGCCAGGCTCAGCAGATGCGCGCCAACCCCGACGTGATGCGCAGCCAACTGGGCAACAGCGTCTGCCGCAACAACGGCTTCCGCCAACTGATGACCAAAGGCGCGGTCCTCAAGTATCAGTTCACCGAATACAAGACCAATCGCCCGGTTGCCACCCAGACGTTCCAGGCTTCGGACTGCACCGCTCGGCCGAAAAAGTAATCTGCTGCACCATCCGCGCGCTTGCCCTGCAGGCGCGCTGTCCCGCCCTCTCCTTTCCACTCCTTCATCCGGCGCCGCCTCGGGTAGCCTTTTCAGGCAAACCAGACCATCATCGTGGGTATCGTGGTTCTGCAGGAGGAGAAATCTCGAATGCCTTATCTACCGAATGATGTCCTGTCTCGACACTTCCAGAGCAATGGCCTGGACCTCACCAGCAAGATCGAAGATCACATCAACCTCGTAGCGCCCGGCAGCCCGAATCTGCCGTTGTACCGCGACATGATCCTGACCGTGTTACGAATGGCTCAGGATGACCGAAACCGCTGGAACGCCAAAATCACTCTGCAAACGCTGCGCGAACTCGACGGCGCATTTCGCGTTCTGGAGCGCTTCAAGGGCCGGCGCAAGGTGACGGTCTTCGGCTCCGCCCGTACGCCGGTGGAGCATCCGGTTTACGCATTGGCCAAAGATCTGGGCAGCCGGATCGCGGCGTCCGACATGATGGTCATCACAGGCGCAGGTGGCGGCATCATGGCCGCCGCTCATGAAGGTGCCGGTCGCGATCACAGCCTTGGTTTCAACATCACCTTACCGTTCGAACAGCACGCCAACCCGACTGTGGAAGGCACCGAACATCTGCTGCCTTTCCACTTTTTCTTCACCCGCAAGCTGTTCTTTGTCAAAGAAGCCGACGCGCTGGTCCTCTGCCCTGGTGGCTTCGGGACGCTCGACGAAGCTCTGGAAGTGCTGACGCTGGTGCAGACAGGCAAAAGCCCGCTGGTGCCTATCGTGCTGCTGGACCATCCGGGCGCGAATTTCTGGCAAAGCGCCCTGGATTTCATCAAGCACCAACTGGAAGACAATCACTACATTCTGCCGGCTGACATGAAGCTGATGCGTCTGGTCTACAGCGCCGAAGAAGCCGTGCAGGAGATCAACCAGTTCTACAGCAATTACCACTCCAGTCGCTGGCTGAAGAATCAGTTTGTGATTCGCATGCACCATCCGCTTAGCGAGCAGGCGCTGGCGCATATTCAGGAAGCCTTTGCCGACCTGTGCCTGAGCGAGAACTTCCATCAGCATCGGTATCAGGGAGAAGAACACGATGACGCTCAGTTCAGTCATCTGACTCGACTGGCGTTTACGTTCACCGGACGCAATCAGGGCCGACTGCGCGAGCTGGTGGACTTCATCAATCTGGCGGAAAACCGGGCTACCGCTGGCGAGCACCAGAGCCATGAGCCCGCTTCATATCAGGTCAGCCAAACGAGCTAGTCGTCCAGCCCGCGACCGCTTAACAGACGCCCGATAAGGTCCAGCGGATAACCGCGATAACTGAGGAAACGCCCCTGCTGTGCGCGCTCACGTGCGTCGGCAGGGAACTGCCCCGCAAATTTGCGATGCCACGTTTGGTGGAGTTTCTCGTTCCAGTCCACTCCGCATTCCCGGAGCGCCTGTTCGATGTCGGTTTTCTGCAAGCCGCGCTGACCCAGTTCCTCGCGAATGCGTAGCGGGCCATAACCCGAGCGCGCGCGAGAAGCGACAAAGCTTTCAAGGTAGCGGGATTCGGAGAGAAGCCCTTCCTCGACCAGACGGTCAAGAGCGGGTTCGATAAGTTCGGGGGTTGCGCCTCGCTGACGCAGTTTACGCGTCAGCTCGACACGACCGTGCTCGCGTCGCGCGAGCAGGTCCATTGCAGTCCGCCGTACAGCAACGGCGGTATCGAGCACCACAGCCATCAGAGATCGATGTCAGCTTCGGCCATATCGTTGGAGCCAGCAGGCTCGCGGGTGGCCTCAGCCTTGGTATCGACGCCCGGGGTCAGCAGCTTGTCGCGAATCTGCTTCTCGATCGTCGCGCCGATTTCCGGGTTGTCCGCCAGGAACTTGGCCGAGTTGGCTTTACCCTGACCGATCTTGCTGCCCTGGTAGCTGTACCATGCACCGGATTTCTCGACGAAGCCGTGCAGCACAGCCAGGTCGATGATTTCGCCGTTCAGGTAGATACCCTTGCCGTACAGAATCTGGAATTCAGCCTGACGGAATGGCGGTGCTACCTTGTTCTTGACGATCTTGACGCGGGTTTCACTGCCCACAACCTCGTCGCCTTCCTTCACAGCGCCGGTACGACGAATGTCCAGACGGACCGAAGCGTAGAACTTCAGCGCGTTACCACCGGTGGTGGTTTCCGGGCTGCCGAACATGACGCCGATCTTCATACGGATCTGGTTGATGAAGATGACCAGGCAGTTGGCGTTCTTGATGTTACCGGTGATCTTGCGCAGCGCCTGAGACATCAGACGGGCTTGCAGACCCACGTGCATGTCACCCATCTCGCCTTCGATTTCGGCTTTCGGTACCAGTGCCGCCACGGAGTCGACAACGATCACGTCGATGGCGTTGGAACGCACCAGCATGTCGGTGATTTCCAGCGCCTGCTCACCGGTATCCGGCTGCGATACGAGCAGATCGTCTACATTGACGCCCAGTTTTCCGGCATACTCCGGATCCAGCGCGTGTTCCGCATCGACGAAAGCGCAGGTCGCACCGGCCTTCTGAGCCTGAGCGATGACCGACAGGGTCAGCGTGGTCTTACCCGAAGATTCCGGGCCGTAGATTTCCACGATCCGGCCCTTTGGCAGTCCGCCAATGCCGAGTGCGATGTCCAGACCCAGCGAACCGGTCGAGATGGAAGGAATTGCCTGGCGGTCATGGTCGCCCATGCGCATTACGGCACCCTTACCGAACTGACGCTCGATCTGACCCAAGGCCGCAGCCAAGGCTTTCTTCTTGTTGTCGTCCATTTAAGTCCTCACGTAATCAAATTCAATGTAGGGCCGAATGGCCGCAATACCTGTATATGTAGACAGTATTATTCCACAGGGAGAGGCGCGCGCCTACCCCTGTTTTGGCATTTCTCCCGACACAAGCCGCACCAGCCCGTCTAGCGCGGCCTCGACCGTTTGTCGGCGCACTTGATCGCGATCGCCGTCGAACTGGCGACGCTCTGCGATCAGTCTTTTGCCCGCACCCCAGCAGATCCAGACGGTACCGACCGGCTTTTCCGGCGAACCACCGCCCGGGCCTGCGACGCCGCTGACGGCGACGGCATATTCTGCCCCGCTGTTACGCTGTGCGCCCTGCACCATGGCCTTTACGACCTCTTCGCTGACAGCGCCCACCGAGTCGAATAACGTCGACGGGACGTCGAGCTGCCGGGTCTTCTGTGCGTTGGAATAGGTGACATAACCCGCCTCGAACCAGGCCGAACTGCCGCCGATCCGAGTAATCGCCTCGGCGATGCCGCCGCCGGTGCAGGATTCAGCCGTTGTGACCTGAGCGTTCGACGCTTGCAAAAGCTTGCCGAGCAATGCGGCCAGCCGAGTAATCTGTTCCACGATCCGATCCTGTTCAGGGTTCGAGCCGGATGGCGTGTGAAAGGTCCGG
The DNA here is from genome assembly GCA_029240955.1 of Pseudomonas sp. The sequence goes on from JARDZH010000068.1 coordinate 6,114, forward strand.
CTCAACGATGGGCGGTCGCTGACGACCGTCCGGTTTGGAGTCTGCTACCGGGTCTTCTTCCGGCTCTGAGGCTTGTCGACCTTTTCGACAACGGTTTCCCTTGGACGTCGCTTTGCTTCTTCCAGGGTGACGAAACGTCCGTTGACAGCATCCCTTGCTCTCTTCTCAGCCATATCAAATTCCTTTTCGATACGAGGCTCGCCCGGAATGGGCGGGCACGGCTTGAGTCTATACGGCCATTTCGCGCCCTGCGGCCGGCCGAAACGCCCGCTCACGATTGGCGGGTGCCAAGCCGGGCCTGCAGCGCCGCGACGCGCATGATAATCTTGCCGCCATCGCCAGACATACGCAGTTCAAACCCCCAACGCATCGGCGGGTTCAGCGAACGTTTGCCCACCTATTTCAAGAATTATCCCGACCATCAGATGAACAAAGCAATTTCCGATCTCTCCTCGCACACGCCCATGATGCAGCAGTACTGGAAACTGAAGAACCAGCATCCGGATCAACTGATGTTCTACCGCATGGGCGACTTCTACGAAATCTTCTACGAGGACGCGAAGAAGGCCGCCAAGCTGCTGGACATCACGCTGACGGCGCGTGGTCAGTCGGCCGGGCAGAGCATTCCCATGTGCGGCATTCCGTACCACGCGGCGGAAGGTTATCTGGCCAAGCTGGTCAAGCTGGGCGAGTCGGTCGTCATCTGCGAGCAGATCGGCGACCCGGCGACCAGCAAAGGCCCGGTGGAACGCCAGGTGGTGCGCATCATCACGCCCGGCACTATCAGCGATGAGGCGCTGCTCGATGAGCGCCGCGACAACCTGATCGCGGCGGTTCTGGGCGACGAGCGTCTGTTCGGCCTGGCGGTGCTGGACATCACCAGCGGCAGTTTCAGCGTGCTGGAGATCAAGGGCTGGGAGAACCTGCTGGCCGAGCTTGAGCGTATCAACCCGGTCGAACTGTTGATTCCTGACGACTGGCCGCAAGGTCTGCCGGCGGAAAAACGCCGGGGCGCACGCCGCCGCGCACCCTGGGATTTCGAACGCGACAGCGCTCACAAGAGTCTTTGCCAGCAATTTGCAACGCAGGACCTGAAAGGTTTCGGCTGCGAGATGCTGACCCTGGCGATCGGCGCCGCCGGCTGCCTGCTCGGCTATGCCAAGGAAACCCAGCGCACCGCCCTGCCGCACTTGCGCAGCCTGCGCCACGAACGGCTGGACGATACGGTGGTGCTCGACGGCGCCAGCCGCCGAAACCTGGAACTGGACATCAACCTTTCCGGCGGGCGCGACAACACGTTGCAGTCGGTCATGGATCGCTGTCAGACCGCCATGGGCACACGCCTGCTGACCCGTTGGCTCAATCGTCCGCTGCGCGATCTTGCCGTGCTGCAAGCGCGTCAGAGTTCGATCAAGTGCCTGCTGCAGGGTTACCGCTTCGAGAACCTGCAACCGCAGCTCAAGGAAATCGGCGACATCGAGCGGATCCTCGCTCGAATCGGCTTGCGCAACGCCCGCCCTCGCGACCTGGCTCGTTTGCGCGACGCCCTGTCCGCGTTGCCAGCCCTGCAGAACGCGCTGACCGAACTGGAAGCGCCGCACCTGCAGCACCTCGCGCAGACCATCAGCACCTAT
>JARDZH010000069.1 GCA_029240955.1 Pseudomonas sp.
AGATACGCCTTGCAGATTGATAAAGCCTCCAGCCACACCACAGGGTTACGTCGGGTCGTAGTGACCGGGATGGGTATCGTTTCCTGCCTGGGAAACTCTCAGGTGGACGTTTTGCAAGCGTTGTGCGAAGGACGCTCCGGAATCGGCTTCAATCCGGACTATGCGCAAGCGGGTCTGCGCAGCCATGTCAGCGGCCGATTGGACGTGGATCTGGAGCAAATAGACCGCCGCCAGCGCCGCTTCATGGGTGATGCCGCCGCTTACGCCTACCTGGCGATGCGCGATGCCATTGCCGACGCAGGGCTGGACGCCTCGCAGGTGTCAAATCCTCGGACGGGTTGTGTGATGGGGTCGGGAGGAGGGTCCAGCCAGGACATCGTCGAAGCCAATCAACTGCTTGGCCACAGCATTCGCAAAGTCGGCCCTTACCGGGTACCTCGCACCATGACCAGCACCGTCTCGGCGTGCATGGCCAGTTTCTTTGCGATCAAGGGTCTCAACTATTCCATCGCATCGGCCTGCGCAACCAGCGCCCATTGCATCGGCCATGCGTTTGAGCAGATTCAGTTTGGCAAACAGGATGTCATGTTTGCCGGCGGGGCCGAGGCCGAGCATGTCAGCCAGAGTTGCATGTTCGATGCGATGGGGGCTTTTTCCACGAGCTACAACGATGTACCGACCCAGGCCAGCCGCCCTTACGATGTCGCGCGCGATGGCTTTGTTATCAGCGGCGGTGGCGGCGTGCTGGTCCTCGAAGAACTCGACCATGCGCTCGAACGAGGGGCGACGATCTACGCCGAAGTGATTGGCTATGGCACGGCATCCGATGGTCAGGACATGGTTTCCCCCAGCGGTGACGGCGCGCTCAGGGCAATGCAGGCGGCGCTGAGCACCTGCGCGGAGCCAGTCGATTACCTCAACACCCACGGGACAAGCACCCAGGCGGGAGACCTGGTCGAACTGCGTGCCGCTGCGCTCGCTTTCCATGGACACTTGCCTGCGTTCAGTTCGACCAAGTCGTTGACCGGGCATGCGCTCGGTGCGGCGGGTGTGCATGAGGCCATTTACTCGCTGTTGATGATGCAGCACGGGTTTATGGCGGCCTCTCATAACATTGAGCAACTCGATCCTGAAGTCGAGGCATTGCCGATCATCCGCCACACGCGCTTGAACCAGCCAGTGAACTGCGTCATGAGTAACAGTTTTGGCTTTGGCGGAGCAAACGCCAGCCTGATTTTCAGCAAGCGTGCGTTCGACACCTCACCGGTTTGACCTGGTTCGTACCCGCTCCGGACGAAAAGCGTCGCATGCAGTTGTTTCACGTCACCGGTTGAAGGCAACTACGGCCCGCCAGAGGCCGACTTTGCCCCACTCTTTTTTGTTTAGTTAGCTACTGCCGATCGCTTGTTTAGACACTGACAGTGAGGTGGATATGACAACTAATACCTGTACGCCGCAGCCGCCGGTAGCATTGAAAAAAGTGGTGTGGGCCGCCTCGATCGGCAACTTTGTCGAATGGTTTGACTTCGCAATCTACGGCTTTCTCGCCACCACGATTGCGCAAGTGTTTTTCCCCAGTGGCGACAGCACAACCGCGCTGTTGAAGACCTTCGCGGTGTTCGCCGTGGCCTTCGCCTTCCGGCCATTGGGTGGCCTGGTCTTCGGCATGCTGGGCGACCGGCTCGGGCGGCGGCGAGTGTTGTCATTGACGATTTTGCTGATGGCGGGCGCGACGACCCTGATCGGCCTGTTGCCTACCTACGCCAGTATTGGCTTATTGGCGCCGGTGCTGTTGACCCTGATTCGTTGTGTACAGGGTTTTTCTGCCGGGGGGGAGTATGCCGGTGCATGCATTTACCTGATCGAACACGCACCCGCCGGCAAACGTGCCAAATACGGCAGCGCGGCGCTGGTGTCGACCTTTGCCTCCTTTGCGGCGGCCGCTATCGTCACCTATGCGCTCAATACCTTGTTAAGCGCTGAAGAAATGGCGAGTTGGGGCTGGCGGCTTCCTTTTCTGATCGCTGCACCACTGGGTCTGGTGGGCCTGTACCTGCGCTGGCAACTCGACGAAACACCTGCCTTCAAGGCCATTGCCGCCACCGAGCGCCGCGTTCATGCACCGTTGAAGGAAACGCTGCGCCAGCAGGCGGGCGCCATGGGCTGCCTCGGGGCGTTCATCTCGCTGACGGCGCTGTCCTTCTATATTTGCACCACTTACTTCGTCACCTATCTGCAACTGCAAGGCGACCTGCCACGGCCGACAGCGCTGTTGATTTCCGTGCTCACGCTGATATTCGCCGCTGCGCTGTGTCCGTTGGCCGGTGCCTATTCTGATCGAGTCGGCCGCCGCTGCACCATGCTGACCGCCGCCGTATGGCTGCTGGTGACGATCTATCCGGCCTTCCTGCTCGCCGGTTCAGGCTTCTTTGTGTGGGCGCTGGCGGGTGCACTGCTGTTGGCGGTAGGTGCGGTGTTGTGCGGTGTCGTCACGGCCGTGCTGTTGTCCGAAGTCTTCCCGACGCACGCCCGCTACACGGCCTCGGCCGTCACGTACAACATGGCTTACACGCTGTTTGGCGGTACGGCACCGTTCATGGCGACCTGGCTGATCGAACTGTCTGGTAACCCCATGGCGCCGGCTTTTTACCTGGCCGGTATTGCGATCTTCGCCTTGGCCGGTGGTCTTGCCCTGCCGGAAACCTGCGGGTGTTCTCTGCAAGAGAATGCCACGCCGCAACGGGCCCGATTCAAGCCAGCGCACTGAACTGCACTTCATCGAAAGACTTGCGACATAAAAAAACCAACTGGCGAACCAGCAACGGGCGCTGTGCTCGAGGCACTCGCGATAAGGCAGGAGCAGCAGGGTATGGCACGCATTGGCGTAGATGTCGGCGGCACCAACACAGACTTGATTCTGGAGACCACCGAGCAAGACTCGATCGGCCGGAAAATTTTCTCCCATAAAGTACCGACGACGGTCGAGGATCAGTCGATCGCCGTGATGCGCGGAATCCTGGAACTGTGCGCCAAGGCGAATATCGGTACTGATGAGATCAAGCAAATCGTTCATGGCACCACGGTCGCGACCAATATTTCCATCGAGCACAATGGTGCGAATGTCGGGATGCTGACGACCAAGGGATTTCGCGACATTCTGCATATTGGACGGCACAAGCGACCATTCAACTTTTCCCTGCACTTCGATGTTCCTTGGCAGAGCGCACCGCTGGTGCGTCGGCGCAACCGCATCGCGATCAATGAACGGGTGCTTCCACCCCACGGCGAGATCCAGACCCCACTGGCCGACGAGGAAGTGCGCAACGCAGCATTGACGCTCAAGGTCCGTGGTGTCGAAGCGGTGATCATCGGCTTCATGTACTCGTTTCTCGACCGTAGCCACGAGCTACGGGCCAAGGCCATCGTTCAGGAGGTCATGCCAGGAGCGTTCGTCTGCTGCTCCAGCGAAGTGGTGGATGTCATGCGCGAGTACGAGCGCTTTTCCACCACGGCGATGAACGCTTACGTGGGACCCCGGACGTCGAGTTACCTGACCCACTTGTCGACTCAGCTGCGCGAAAATGGTATCCACGCGGATCTGCGCATCATGCAATCCAATGGCGGCGTGGCCACCGTGGAAAGCTGTTGCGAACGGCCGGTCAATATCCTGATGTCCGGCCCTGCCGGCGGGGTCATGGGCGGTCACTACTTCGCCAGCCTCGATGGCGAACGCAATATCATCACTGTCGACATCGGCGGAACCTCGGCGGACATTTCGACGCTGGTCGATGGCCAGATCAAAATCATGAACCCCCGCGACTCCTACGTCTCCGGGCACCCGGTGCTGGTGCCGATGATCGACCTCATCACCATCGGTGCCGGCGGCGGATCGGTGGCGTTCATCGATGCCGCCGGCGGCTTTCAGGTCGGCCCGCGTTCGGCTGGCTCCAATCCGGGGCCTGCGTGTTACAACCGTGGCGGCGTGGAGCCGACGGTCACCGACGCTAACATCGTCCTCGGACGGCTTGATTCCGACCAGATGCTCGGCGGCGACCTGCAGGTCGATCCAGCGCTTTCCTACAAGGCCATTGAAGAAAAAATCGCCAAGCCGCTGGGGATGGACGTGTACCAGGCCGCGCTGGGAATCCTCAAGATAGTCAACAACAACATGGCCCTGGCAATTCGCTCCAACTCGGTAGCCAAAGGGATCGACCCGCGTGATTTCGTGTTGATGCCTTTCGGTGGCGCCGGGCCCGTGCATGGCCCGGCGCTGGCCGACGAGGTCAATGCCAAGTCGGTACTGATTCCTCCGGCGCCAGGCATCACCGCCGCCGCGGGGCTGCTGACCACCGATCTGCAATACGAGGCGCTAAGGTCGCTGCTGTGCAACCTGAACGACATCAGCGAGCTGAACATGGGCCGCATCGACAAGGCGTTGCAGGGACTTGAAAGCGATGTTCGCAAGCAGCTGGAGAACGATGGCGTCAACGAGTCCGACATGCAGCTGATACGCATCGCCGAGTGCCGTTATGACGGGCAAGGCTTCGAGTTGCGCACGCGGGTCCCCAGCGGCGCTGTCGACCGGAAGGCGATCGAGGAGGTCATGGCGCAGTTCCATCGCGAGCACGAGAAAGACTACGGCTACTGCTTTAAAGACGCCACGGTCGAGGTCGTCAGCTTACGGGTGATAGGCCATTCGCATTCGCGAAAACTGGAGTGGCAACCGTTGCCGCAGGCGCAGGACAGCGACACCCGGCAGGCTTTCCTCTATGAGCGCACGACCTGTTTCGATGACGGCCAGCGTCTGCCGACGCCACGCTATGACCGCAGCAAGTTGCGCGCGGGGCAATACATCGAAGGTCCGGCAATGCTGATGCAGCACGACTCTACTTCCTTGGTGCCCCCTGGCTGGATCGCCAAAGTGAGTGCATACGGCAACCTGATCATTTCCCGTTCGTAATCATTGAGGAGCAAGCCATGAAGCAGCAAAAGGTGGACCCCATTACCCTTCAAGTTATCAATGGTGCGTTGAAAACCATCGCCGAAGAGATGGGTCACGTGCTGTACCGCATGTCCTTCTCATCGATCATTCGCGAGTCCCAGGACATGGGGGCTGGTTTGTTCGATACCCATTATCAGACCATCTGCGAATCCGAGTCGACGCCGATGCACATCGGCTCGATCCCCGCGTACTTGCGCGGTATCGAAGCCACGCTGCAGGGCGGTGCCTGGCATGAAGGCGATGTGGTCGTGCACAACCATCCCTATCACGGCTCCAGCCACAGCCCTGACCTGGCCATCATCATTCCGATCTTCCATGACGGTGAACTGGTGGGCTTTTCCGGTAATACCGCGCACCACATCGATATTGGCGCAGCGACGCCGGGCCTGATCATCGATGTCGGCGATGTCTACGCCGAGGGCATGCTGATGGCGGGCCTGAAACTGTACGAGAAGGGCGTTCGCAACGAAGCGCTGGTGCAGATGTTCAAGTACAATAGCCGCGCCTCTACGCAGTTGATTCGTGATATCGAAGCCCAGGTCGCATCGGCGCAACTGGGGGTAAAACGGTTCAAGGAATTGCTCCAACGTTATGGCAAGGATTTCAGCTTTGACGCGATCAACCAATTGATTGATTACTCCGAAACGATCATGCGTCAGAAAATCCAGGAGATTCCGGACGGCGAATATCGCGCCGAGGGTTTTCTCGATGATGACGGTCGCCATCGAGATCAACGCTTGCCAGTGGTGGTGACGGTCAAGGTGCAAGGCGACTCGGTTATCGTTGACCTGACGGGCTCGGCGTCGCAGACGCTGACCGCCTATAACGTACCGTTCGAAGGCTCGTGCAAAGTGGCGGCGTTTGCCGCGTTTCGCAAGATTCTGCTTGATGTCTGCACGACGCAAAGTCCGGTGCCGTCTAACGAAGGTTCCTTCCGCCCGATTAGTGTCGTCGCACCGCCAGGCAGCATATTCAACCCGATTTTTCCGGCGGCGGCAGAGGCGCGTTTTACCCAGTGCAATCGCATGATTGACCTGATCATCAAGGCATTGGCACCGGTATTGCCAGAACGAATCATCGCGGGCAGTTCGGCGTCGATATCGTTTGCCGCGTACTCTGGCGTGAGGCCCGGAGGCGATTACTGGGTGTTTCTGGAGGTTAACGAAGGGGCTTATGGGGGGCGGTCGAAATCCGATGGCCCGGATGCCATCGACAACCTGATGGCCAATACGCGCAACAATCCGATTGAAGACTTGGGGATGCACTTGCCGATGATCTGCGACCGCTACGAGTTGCGCGATGACGTCATGCCCGGCGCCGGTAAATACCGTGGTGGCATCGGCGTGGTAAAAGCTCAGCGGGTGTTGACCGATGGCTTTATCACCCACGAAAGCGAACGCCATTTCGACGTGCCCTGGGGGATTTTTGGCGGGTGCGACGGAGTGGTCGGGAAGACCGAAATTTACAACATCGCTACTCCGGACAACATTGTCTCGATGCCCTCGAAATTTTCCGGCCATACCTCACGGGCGGGTGACGTCATGGCGTACTACTCGCCCTGCGGCGGCGGCTATGGCAACCCGCTCGAGCGCAGCGCACACCAAGTGGTGGAAGACGTGCTGGACGACTTCTGCAGCTTGGAACAGGCCTATGAAGTCTACGGCGTGGTGCTCGACCAGCATGTGCAACTGGATCTCGACGCCACGCTACAGCGACGCGCACAGCTGATGGCCCGCACGGCTTGAGGCGCTAGGGCCCGACTCGCCCGGTAACCGGTTGGCCCGGGCGAGGTCGAACTGACCCAGCGCTGTTTTCCCTGAAGCCCCCCGCACGGCCTGGCCTCTTTCGACGAGGCCAGCACCGCTGTGCGCCTCGAACTCACGGAGAGGTAGTTTCAATGACCACCCATGCACCGGAAACCGCGGCTGGTTTGGCATCACCGATCAGCCATGCTGCTGTGTCCCGCAAAAACCTGTTGGAGCCGGCGATTCTGCCGATCAAACGGCAACAACGCTCGATCGGCACGCTGGGGTTCATCTGGATATGGATCGGCATCGCATTCATGATCGCGACCTTTCAGTTAGGCGCCACTGGAGTCTCCGGCCTCTCGCTGATCCAGGTGGTGCTGGTCATTCTGCTGGCCAACTTCACGCTGGCCTGGCTAATGACGCTGACGGCAGATATCGGCACCGAGCATGGCCTGTCCTTTGCGGTTTACCTGCGCGCCCCCTTCGGCATCTACGGCACGCATATCCCTTCGCTGTTCAGAGGAGTGATTGCGGCGATCTGGTTCGGCATCCAGACCTATCTCGGCGCGCTGGCCTTGAGCGGCATCATCGAATACCTGACGGGGTTCGACAATTGGCCCCTCTGGTATGTGATCTTTGCCACGGTGCAGATCATCAACACGGCGATGGGTATCAAGGCAGTGGAGTTTCTTTCCTCGATTGCGGCGCCTGCGATCATCGCCATCTCGGTATGGATGTACCTGACCCTGGATGTACTCGCGTCTACCAAGGGTTTGAATATCTGGACCTTCGTCGGTGACAGGCAACTGACATTGACCACGCTGTTCCTGGCCAACGTGGCGTTCTGGTCAACCCTGGCCATCGATATTCCGAACGTCACGCGCTATCTCAAGACCCCCCTGGATTCCCGGCGTTTTTTCAAGCGCAATAAACATGTGCT
>JARDZH010000070.1 GCA_029240955.1 Pseudomonas sp.
TGACGAGCACCTGAGGGCATTTACGCAGCCGTTGCCGGGCTTGCGCCAGGCTGATGCCACTGCGACGCAGCGCAAGCAGAACCTGCAGAGCTGCGATGATCGCGTCGCCGGTCGTGGTGTGCTGGAAGCAGACGATATGACCGGAGTTCTCCCCGCCCACCTGCCAGTTCCGCTCCAGGAGCTCGGCAATCACGTACCGGTCGCCGACATTGGCGCGCACGAACGGAATGTTCTGCTCGGCCAGCGCCAGCTCAAGGCCAAGGTTGCTCATCAGGGTGCCGACGACACCGCCCTGCAAGCGCCCGCGCTCGTGCAGATCGCGCGCAATGATGTACAGCAACTCGTCACCGTCGACGATAGTGCCGGTGTCATCCACCATCAGAACCCGATCGCCGTCGCCGTCAAAGCCGATCCCCATGTCTGCCTTGTGCGCGACAACCGCGGCCTGCAACGCTTCCATGTGCGTGGAGCCGCAGTTCTCGTTGATGTTCAGGCCGTCCGGCTGTGCGGACAGGACGACGACCTGAGCACCCAGCTCGCGAAACACGTTAGGTGCCACTTTGTAGGTAGCGCCGTGCGCACAGTCGATGACCAGCTTGAGGCCGGCAAAGTCGGTACTGGTCGGCACACTGCTTTTGCAGAATTCTATGTAACGACCGGCCGCATCATTGATCCGCGACACCTTGCCGAGCTTTTCGGACTCAGCGACCGTCATCGGCGTGTCCAGCAGCTCTTCGATCATCATCTCGATCTCGTCCGGCAGCTTGGTGCCCTGGCCCGAGAAGAACTTGATGCCGTTGTCGTAATGCGGATTGTGCGATGCGCTGATCACGATTCCCGCTTCCGCATGAAACGTGCGGGTCAGATAAGCGATGGCGGGAGTGGGCATCGGGCCCAAAAGCATCACGTCGGCCCCGGCGGCGGAAAGACCTGCCTCGAGAGCGGATTCGAACATGTAGCCCGAGATTCGCGTGTCCTTGCCGACCAGAATGCGGCACGCGCCCAGACGGCGGAAAGCCATCCCGGCAGCCCAGCCCAGCTTGAGCATGAAATCAGGAGTAATAGGAAACTGACCCACGCGGCCACGAATGCCGTCGGTTCCGAAGTATTTTTTGGTAGTCATGAACGCCCCGCTATTGTTATTCGGCTGATTCAACTGCCGCAATCATGCGCACGACGTCGGCCGTCTCGGCCACATCATGCACACGTAAGATTCTCGCACCCTTGGTCATCGCCAGCGCGGCCAACGCCAGACCGCCATGCAGTCTTTCGTTCACTGGACGATTCAAGACAGCACCGATCATGCTCTTGCGCGACACACCGACCAGCAAAGGTCGTCCGAGAGCAAGCAGCGATGGCATGTGCTTGAACAGGCTGAGATTATGCTCCAACGTTTTGGCAAAGCCAAAACCCGGATCGAGGATAATGCGACTTGAGTCAATGCCAGCGGCTTGGCACTGGACCATCTGCTCAACAAGAAAGGCAGTAACTTCGCCGACAAGATCGTCGTAATGAGGGTCGTTCTGCATGGTGCCGGGCTCACCGAGCATGTGCATCAGGCAGACCGGCAGACCGGTGGCTGCAGCTGCTTCTCTGGCACCCGGACGGCGCAACGATCTCACGTCATTGATAAGCCCCGCGCCCAGCCGGGCAGTCTCGCTCATGACCTCTGGCGTCGAGGTGTCCACAGAGATGATAACGTCCAGCTCTCGTGCAATCACTTCGACAACAGGCGCAACGCGATCAAGTTCTTCGGCAAGACTGACCGGTGGTGCTCCAGGCCGCGTGGATTCGCCGCCAACGTCGATAAGCGTCGCACCAGCTTGAACCATCGCCTCGGCGTGGCGCAGCGCCGCATCGAGCTGACGATAACGACCGCCATCCGAAAAGGAATCAGGAGTTGCGTTGAGGATGCCCATCACATGCGTATGGGCCAAATCAAGAACCCGGTTGCCGCAAGGCAACCGGGTTGGGTACAGCGCAGAAGTCATGTCAGACCTTAATGTTCAGCAGCAGGGCCGCCGATGGGCGCTTCCGGACGAGGGTCAGGGGTGATCGGCGTACCGTTGGTACCCGAGCCGCCTTCCCAGTCGCGAGGCTCACGCGGCGGGCGACCCGCCATGATGTCATCAATCTGGTCTGCATCAATGGTTTCGTACTTCATCAGTGCTTCAGCCATTGCATCGAGCTTGTCACGGTTATCGGTCAGCAACTGCTTCGCGGTACCGTAGCAATGATCGATGATGCTGCGCACTTCAGAGTCGATCAGCTTGGCCGTCTCGCCGGAAACGTTCGAGTTCTGGCTGCCACCGCGCCCCAGGTAACCTGAGTCTTCATCTTCCGAATACATCAGAGGACCCAGCTTTTCCGACAGACCCCACTTGGTGACCATGTTCCGGGCGATCTGGCTGGCACGCATGATGTCGTTCGATGCGCCGGTTGTCACGCCGTCGAAGCCAAGCGTCATTTCTTCTGCGATACGGCCGCCGTACAGCGAGCAGATCTGGCTGACCAGTGCGCGCTTGGAAAGGCTGTAGCGATCTTCTTCCGGCAGGAACATGGTCACACCCAGCGCGCGACCGCGCGGAATGATGGACACCTTGTAGACCGGATCGTGTTCTGGCACCAGACGACCAACGATAGCGTGACCCGCTTCGTGGTAGGCCGTGTTCTGCTTTTCCTTCTCGGACATGACCATCGATTTGCGCTCAGCGCCCATCATGATCTTGTCCTTGGCCAGTTCGAATTCTTTCATCTCGACCAGACGCTTGCCTGCACGAGCAGCGAACAGGGACGCTTCGTTGACCAGGTTGGCGAGGTCGGCACCCGAGAAGCCTGGCGTACCGCGCGCGATGACACCGGCGTTGACGTCGTCACCCATCGGCACTTTGCGCATGTGCACCTTGAGGATCTGCTCGCGACCGCGAATGTCCGGCAGACCCACCACGACCTGACGGTCGAAGCGACCGGGACGCAGCAATGCCGGGTCAAGCACGTCAGGACGGTTGGTAGCGGCAATGACGATGATGCCATCGTTCATTTCGAAACCATCCATCTCCACCAGCAACTGGTTGAGAGTCTGCTCACGCTCGTCGTGACCACCGCCCATGCCGGCGCCACGATGGCGACCAACAGCGTCGATCTCGTCGATGAAGATGATGCACGGTGCGTGTTTCTTGGCCTGCTCGAACATGTCGCGAACACGGCTCGCACCGACACCCACGAACATTTCAACGAAGTCGGAACCGGAGATGGTGAAGAACGGAACCTTGGCCTCACCTGCGATCGCCTTGGCGATCAGGGTTTTACCAGTACCTGGAGGACCCACCATCAACACGCCGCGAGGAATGCGACCGCCAAGGCGCTGGAACTTGCCCGGATCCCGCAGGAACTCGACAAGCTCACCAACCTCTTCTTTAGCTTCGTCACAACCTGCGACGTCAGCCAGAGTGGTCTTGACCTGATCTTCGGACAGCAGACGCGCCTTGCTCTTGCCGAAGCTCATCGGGCCGCCTTTACCGCCGGCACCGCCTTGCATCTGACGCATGAAGAACATGAAGACAGCAATGATCACAAGGATTGGGAAGCTGGCAACGAGCAACTGAGTCCAGATGCTCTGCTGTTCAGGCTGCTTGCCCTCGACGACCACGTTGTTGTCGACCAGATCGCCGATCAGGCCGTTGTCCTGAATGGCCGGGCGGATAGTCTTGAACGTATCGCCATCGCTGCGTTTGCCCATGATGACGTAGCCGTCGACGGACACCTTTTCAACCTTGCCGTCCTTCACCTGCTGGATGAAGTCGGAGTAGTTGAGGGTCTGCGGCTCGTTCGGGCTGGAGAAGTTGTTCATCACCGTCACCAGGACGGCCGCGATGATCAACCACAGGATCAAATTCTTTGCCATATCGTTCAATTAGCTACCCTCTGAAGCAAGCTCCACGCAGCAAGCGTGCCTCGCATGATAATCACCGGCCTAACTTACTACAGAACCCACAGATGTGGCAGGCACCGTCTGTAACCCTTTGTGAAACTTTTGACCGCATGATCTTCGTATCGCTTCATGCGCAAAGCCATTTAATTAAAGCTATCGCCCGGCTTAAAGGCGTTCATCGCTCGCATAACCCTCAGTGCCCTTGAAGCCACGGGCCAGCAGGTATTGCTCGCGAGAACGGTCACGGGACGACAAAGGTTTGCGCATCTGCACCTTGTCGAACAGCTTGCGAATTTCCTTGTGGTACACATCGAAGCCTTCGCCCTGGAAGACCTTGATCAGGAAATCTCCACCAGGACGCAGTACCCGACCCGCCAGGTCCAGTGCCAACTCGCACAGGAACATGGCTCGCGGCATATCCACCGCACTCAGTCCACTCATATTGGGGGCCATGTCGGAAATCACAAGGTCCACTTGCGTATTACCTACGGCTTCGAGGATTTCGGCGAGCACTTCGTCTGCCGTGAAATCGCCTTTGATGAAGGTAACGTCCGGGATGCTGTCCATTTCAAGGATGTCGGAGGCGATCAGCCTTCCTTGACCACCGATCAGACGACTGGTCACTTGGGACCAGCCACCCGGCGCGGCACCCAGGTCGATGACCGTCATGCCTGGGCGAATGATTTTGTCCTTCTCCTGGATTTCCAGAAGCTTGTAGCTGGCACGGGAACGGTAGCCGTCCTTCTGCGCCATTTTGACGTATTTGTCGTCGAAGTGTTCTTTGAGCCAGTTATGGCTTGTCTTGGAACGGGCCACGGGGCACCTCAAAAATAAACGAGTCGTGATTAACTGGGCGGTCCCGGACTCGCTCGGGTAAACTGGCCGCCGCTTTTTTACAAGATCAGACGCAGGGGTCAGATTATGCCGCTCACTCAAGAGCAGAAGAAACAATACAAATCCATTGGCCACCACCTGAAACCGGTATTGATCGTGGCGGACAATGGTTTGACTGAAGGTGTGCTCGCCGAGCTTGAACGCGCTTTGAGCGATCATGAGCTGATCAAGATCAAGCTCAACATTCTCGACCGCGAAAGCCGTATTCAGGCGATCGACGAGCTGTGCAAGACCGGATCCGCGGATCTGGTTCAGATCATCGGCAAAATGGCGTTGATCTATCGCAAGAACCCAAAGGTAAACAAGCAACTGTCCAACGTCCACCGCGCGCACGGATAAAACCTGTCGGGGCCGCTTCTCGCGGCACCCTGCCCCAGCCTGCCGGCCTTGCTTAAAGGCGCGGCGGTCTGGCGGCAAAGCGGTACGCCCGGCATCCCGGGCGCGCCAGCCACATCAGATGTGGCGAACCTCGACGATCTCGTATTCGATCAAGCCGCTGGGCGTCTTCACCGCAACAACATCACCTTCTTCCTTGGCAATCAAAGCACGAGCGATAGGCGAGCCTACCGAAATCTTGCCTTGCTTGATGTCAGCTTCGTCCTCACCCACGATCTGGTAACGCACCGTCTCGTCGGTTTCAACGTTTGCGATCTCGACCGTAGTCCCGAAAATCACTTTGCCCGTATGAGGAATGGTGGTGACGTCGATGATCACCGCATTCTGCATCCGGCCTTCGATATCGCGGATACGCGCTTCGACCATACCCTGCTGCTCGCGAGCGGCGTGGTACTCGGCGTTTTCTTTCAGGTCGCCCAGCTCCCGCGCAGTACCGATGTCCTGGCTGAGTTTGGGACGAACGACCTTGGTCAGATGAGTCAATTCTTCTTCCAGGGCGCGAGCGCCCTGGACAGTCATTGGGTATTTATTCATGCCTTCAGTCCTGCATGGAGATCCTGCAAGCGACGCACGGTCTTTTCCGGACCGAACTTGAGCGCTTCGCAGATAGCTTCGCCTGCCGCAATAGTAGTGGTGCAGTAGATCTTGTGCTGCAAGGCGTTTCGACGGATGGAATAGGAATCGGCGATCGACTGACGACCTTCCGTGGTGTTGATGATCAAGGTGACCTCGTCATTCTTGATCATGTCGACCACATGCGGACGACCCTCGGTAACCTTGTTCACACGGCGGACTTTCAGACCCGCCGCTTCGATCAGCTTGGCGGTTCCAGCAGTCGCCACGATTTCAAAGCCCAGGCCGATCAGGTCGCGAGCGACGCCGGCAACCAGTGGCTTGTCGTCATCGCGCACGCTGATGAACGCGGTGCCGCCAGTCGGCAGGACTTCGCTCGCACCCATCTGGGCCTTGGCGAAAGCTTCGCCAAAGGTGTCACCGACGCCCATGACTTCACCAGTCGATTTCATTTCCGGGCCGAGGATCGGGTCAACGCCCGGGAACTTGGCGAACGGGAAGACCGCTTCCTTGACGCTGTAGAAGTTCGGAATGATTTCCTTGGTGAAGCCCAGTTCCTTGAGCGTTTTACCGGCCATGACACGCGCAGCGATCATCGCCAGGGAAACACCGATGCACTTGGACACGAACGGTACGGTCCGGGAAGCGCGCGGGTTGACCTCGATCACGTAGATGTCTTCGCCTTGCAGCGCGAGCTGGACGTTCATCAAGCCGACGACGCCAAGCTCCAGAGCCATCTTCTTGACCTGCTCGCGCATCTCGTCCTGGATGTGCGCAGGCAGCGAGTACGGCGGCAGCGAGCAAGCGGAGTCACCGGAGTGAACGCCAGCCTGTTCGATGTGCTGCATGATTGCGCCGATGACCACGTCAGTGCCGTCACAAACGGCATCGACGTCCATTTCGATCGCGCAGTTCAGGAAGTGGTCCAGCAGAACAGGGCTGTCGTTAGACACCTGGACCGCTTCGCGCAGGTAGCGCTTGAGCTCGTCTTCCTGATAAACGATTTCCATCGCCCGGCCGCCCAGTACGTAGGACGGACGAACCACCAGCGGGTAACCAATCTTGGCAGCGGCACGAATCGCTTCGTCTTCACTACGTACAGTGGCGTTTGGCGGCTGACGCAGGTTCAGGCGCTCGACCATCTGCTGGAAACGCTCACGGTCTTCGGCACGGTCGATTGCGTCCGGGCTGGTACCGATGATCGGCACACCAGCGGCTTCCAGAGCGCGAGCCAGTTTCAGTGGAGTCTGGCCGCCGTACTGAACGATGACGCCTTTTGGCTTCTCGACGCGGACGATTTCCAGCACGTCTTCAAGCGTGACGGGTTCGAAGTACAGGCGGTCCGAGGTGTCGTAGTCGGTCGATACGGTTTCCGGGTTGCAGTTGACCATGATGGTCTCGTACCCGTCGTCACGCAGCGCCAGTGCCGCGTGCACGCAGCAGTAGTCGAACTCAATGCCTTGGCCGATACGGTTCGGGCCACCGCCCAGAATCATGATCTTGTCGCGAGTTGACGGGTTGGCTTCGCACTCTTCCTCGTAGGTCGAGTAAAGGTAAGCGGTATCGGTCGCGAACTCGGCCGCGCAGGTATCGACACGCTTGTAGACCGGGAAGATCTCCAGCTTGTGACGATGGGTACGCAGGTTCTTCTCGGTAACGCCCAACAGCTTGGCCAAACGCGCGTCGGAGAAGCCTTTGCGCTTGAGACGGAACATCAGGTTGCGGTCGATGGCCGACAGACCCAGCGTCTTGACCTTCTCTTCTTCCTTGATCAGATCTTCGATCTGCACCAGGAACCAAGGGTCGATCATGTTCATTTCGAAGATTTCTTCGACCGTCAGACCCGCGCGGAAAGCGTCGGCCACATACCAGATGCGCTCAGC
>JARDZH010000071.1 GCA_029240955.1 Pseudomonas sp.
TTCATCGCGCAGGATATTCACGAGCGCGCCAGCTCTTCGCACTATCCCTACAATTCGCTGGCCGAAGCCTTTTTCCACAGCGACGTGCTGTTCCGCTGTCAGCGCCTGTTGCGCCAGCAAGGGGTGGCGTGCCAGGCGTTGTCGGAATCCATCCAGCTGCGCCAGCCCTTCGTGTATGACCCTCACTTCGCCGAAGCGATGGAAGATCTGCACGCCTCGCTCGAACATCTGCGCATTCAGAGCAATCCTGCCTGGCGTGGACTGCTGCGCTCGTTGCGCGCCCTGGCGGCCAACCTCACCACGCTCGACCGCCTGATCAGCGACGCCAGCAACCCCGACGCTTTGGCCGAGGCCAGCGACAGCACGCTGCTCGACCGCTCACCGCGCAGCCTCAAAGACGTCTGGACCCGCCTGCGCTTGCAGATGACGCCAACGTCGTTGCTGTTCCGGCATGCGCTTCGTCTGCCGCTGGCACTGACCGTCGGTTACGCCATGGTGCATTTGATTCACCCGTCGCAAGGCTATTGGATTCTGCTGACCACGGTGTTCGTCTGCCAGCCGAGTTACGGCGCGACACGGCGCAAGCTGGGACAAAGGATCGTCGGCACGGCCATCGGCCTGACAGTGGGCTGGGCGCTGTTTGCGCTGGTCACCGCGCCGATTCTGCAATCGATGTGCGCGGTGATCGCAGGCGTGGTGTTCTTCGTCAACCGCACAACGCGCTACACGCTGTCGACGGCAGCTATCACAGTCATGGTGCTGTTCTGCTTCAACCAGGTCGGCGATGGCTACGGTCTGTTCCTGCCACGCCTGTTCGATACCCTGTTGGGCAGCCTGATCGCGGGGCTGGCGGTGTTCCTGTTCCTGCCTGACTGGCAAGGCCGTCGCCTGAACAAAGTGCTGGCCAATACCCTGACATGCAACAGCATCTACCTGCGCCAGATCATGCAGCAATACGCGCAAGGCAAGAGTGATGACCTGGCCTATCGCCTGGCCCGGCGCAACGCGCATAACGCCGACGCAGCGCTGTCGACAACGCTGGCCAACATGCTCATGGAACCTGGACACTTCCGCAAGGAAGCGGACGTAGGCTTTCGCTTCCTGGTGCTGTCGCACACCTTGCTGAGTTATCTGTCAGGACTTGGCGCTCATCGCGACACCCAGCTACCTGCGGACGTCCACGAGCAATTGATCGACGGTGCCGGGGCCACGCTGGCAGCCAGTATCGACGAGATCGCGCAGAGCCTGGCCGAGAAGCAGCCCGTCGCCGTTCAAAGCGATGCAGAAGATGCGCTGGCGACGCAACTGGAACAGATGCCCGACGAACTGGACGAGAGCCAGCGGCTGGTTCAGACCCAGCTCGCGTTGATCTGTCGCCAGCTTGCTCCGCTGCGCACGCTCGCCGCGCACCTGATCAAAGGTCCGGAACCCGTTGAAGGCCGTGCCGTTTGAAGAGCGCGTCGTAGCTTCCGTCGGCTTTCATGGCGGCAATCTCCCGGTCGAACGCGCTGACGATCTGCGCATGCTGCGGGTTTTTCAGGCTGACCAGAATGTGCAGGCTGTTCTCGGTCAGCGATCCGGGCAGGAATTCGACTGCGTCCCGCACTTGCGCAGACTCGCGGGCCAGGTTGAAACGAGCGACGTATTCATCTTCGAGCGTCAGGTCCACGCGCCCCAACGCCAGCAACCGCGCGGCCATCGAGAAGTTGTGCACAGGCAGTGTCTTGATGTTCGGGTCATTATCGAAGGCCGGGAAATACGCATAGCCGCGCACCACTGCAATCAGATAGTCATTCAACTCCGCCAGACTCCGGTAGCTGACCGTTGAGTCCTTGCGTTTGAGAAAGCGGATGCGGTTGAGCAGATACTCTTGGGAGAACTGCCCGATGTGGGTGCGTTCGTGGTTGAACCAGGCGTTGATCAACACGTCGTGGCGGCCCTCGCTGATACCGAGCATCGCCCGAGCCCACGGCACTTGTTCGTAGACGGTGTCATAGCCTGCACGACGAAACGCCGTGCTGACGATATCGGTGGCCAGACCGCCTTCCGGCAGGCTGGCGTCGGTGAACGGCGGCCAGATGTCCGCAACCAGCCGTATCCGGTCTGCAGCACCCGCCTGGGCCGTCATTATGATCCACAGCAATCCAACTGCCTGAAGCCATCGCGTCATGCTCAACTTCCTGCGAAGGGCGTAGCGCCCGGTCCAAATCGAAAGGTCCCAGAGCCGCGATCAACATAGTGGCACCAAGCTTTGATTGAAGACGCAATTGATCGTTTCAACAACTTGGCGCAGAGATTGCCCTGCGGCCGCGCGGTGCTGTTGGGAATGACGCAGGATGCGTTTAGACTTCGCATCTGGTTTATCGGCGAGTCGGCAAAATGTCTATCAATTGGATCTGCAAACACCACACAGAGCTGAGCATCGAACAGCTTTACGCCGCCCTGAAGCTACGTGCCGAGGTGTTTGTGGTCGAACAGCAATGCGTTTACCTGGACGTGGACGGGCAGGACCTGAGTGGTGACACCTGTCATCTGATGGGGTGGCGCGACGGCGAGCTAGTGGCCTATCTGCGCTTGCTCGACCCTATCCAGCAGGGCGGTGATGTCACCATCGGCCGCGTCGTCACCGCGCCGTCGATCCGCAGTCGTGGCATCGGTCATGAGCTGATGACCCAGGCGCTGGAACACGCCGAAAGCAAGTGGCCCGACCAGCCCATCTACCTGTCTGCACAAGCGCACCTGCAGGGCTATTACGGTCGTTATGGGTTCAACGCGGTGGGCGAGGAATATCTGGAAGATGATATTCCGCACATCGGCATGCGTCGCGATCTGGAATAGCTCTACCTGCTAACCTTTGCCCGCTAACATGTGCCCACTCAGGGATAGCCCAGCACTGCCTTGATGCTTGCCAGATGGCGAGTGATCCAGGCGGGGTCAATCGCACCCCAGTCGCGAATCCGGTACTGCCCGGCGTGATTGCGGGCACCTTCCTGCTGCTCGAACTCGCACTGAATATCCAGATCGGCAAGCGCGGCGATCGTATCCTGCGCTGTACGGCGCGGCATGCCGGTCGCCTCCATCAAGGCCGGAACGCTGCTGGCGCCACCGGAATCGATCAGGTACGCCACGTACAGCCGGCGGTAGAAACTGCTTTTGGTCTTGCTGACCTCCATCCTGGAATCCTTGCTCGGTTAGTTGGAAAGGGTTTTGTTCGCCGCCTGCAGGTCGCGCCAGGTCAAATAGATGCGCAAGTCGAATTCGATCTGGTGGTAGCCCGGCAGCATATGCTCACAGAGCTGGTAGAAGGCCTTGTTGTGGTCGGACTCTCTGAAGTGCGCCAGCTCGTGGACGACGATCATGCGCAGGAACTCGGGCGCTGCGTCCTTGAACAGCGAGGCGACGCGAATTTCGTTCTTGGCCTTGAGCTTGCCGCCCTGTACGCGCGAAACCTTGCTGTGCAACCCGAGCGCGCGATGCGTCAGGTCCAGGCGGTTGTCGAACAGCACTTTGTCGATGCCCGAGACATTGCGCAGATGCTCCTGCTTCAACGCCAGCGCATACGCGTACAGCGCTTTGTCGCTCTGGACCTGATGGCGGCCTGGATAACGCTGCTGCAAGTAATCGCCCAGTTTGTCCTGAGCGATCAACTGACGTACCTGATCCTGAAGTGCGGCCGGATAGGCTTGCAGGTATTTGAGCGGGGCCTGAGACTGGGTTGCCATTGAGTCGTGACTGTTGATTCAAAGGCGCCAGTCTACCTTAAAGCCATCTCCTTCACGTTTGGTGCTGGTGCTGCTGATACTGAAAGTGCTGAGGGAAGCGCAAGACATCCTCAGGCACCATCGGTCGCGCCACGAAAAACCCCTGAATGACCTGACACCCGCTGTCGAGCAGCCAGCGATACTGCTCCGAGGTTTCAACGCCTTCAGCGATGACCAGCATGTCGAGGTTGCGGGACAGGTCGATGATGCTGCGCGCCATCACGGCATCGCGCGGGTTATCGAGCAGGCGAGCGACGAAATGCCGGTCAAGCTTGAGCGTGTCGAGCTGCAGGTTGCGCAGGTGTGACAGCGAACATTCACCGGTGCCGAAATCGTCCAGCGCCACGCGCACGCCAATGTCATGCAGGCTTTCCAGCTGTTTGTGACTGTGGCTGAGGTTGTGAACCAGCGAGTTCTCCGTGATCTCCACCTCGATCTGGCCAGGCTTGAGCCCGAACCGGTCCATCGCACGCCGCAACTCGGAAACGAGATTCGGCATGCAGAACTGCGTCGGGCTGATGCTGAGGCTCAGCACCAGATCGGGCGCAAAAACACTGTCCCAGGCCTGACGCTGCTCAGCGCCCTGATCGAAGATCCAGCTGCCGAGCCGGTTGATCAGGCGCGTTTCTTCGAGCAGCGGAATGAACAGCGCTGGCGGCACCTCGCCCACGCTGGGGTGCTGCCAGCGCAGCAGCGCTTCAAAGCCGCGCAGGCGGCCATCAGCCGCATGGACCTGTGGCTGATAAACCACCGAGAAGTCTTTGCCATCGATAGCCGTGCGCACGCTGTCTTCGAGCATCAGCCGCGAACGCGCACGGCCGTTCATGTTCTGGTCGTAGAAGCGGTATTGCTGACGGCCGGCACGTTTGGCTTCGTACATGGCAATGTCCGCTGCACGGAGCAGGCCGTCCAGATTCACGCCGCAATCGGGGAAGGTCGCAATGCCGACGCTCGCGCCCAAAGTGATATCCACGCCGTCGATTCGCTTCCTGACTGACACCCGATCGATCAGCTTTTCGGCAATCTTCGCCGCCTGCTCCGGGTAATCCAGGCCGTCGATGACCACCGTGAATTCATCGCCACCCATTCGCGCAAGAACATCATGGGTGCGCAGGCAGTCACGCAGCTGATCGGCCACCCAGACCAGCAACTGATCACCTGCGTCGTGCCCGAGCGAGTCATTGATCTGCTTGAAGCCGTCCAGGTCCATATACAGAACGACCAGGAATTTGCCCGGCTGCTCGTTGCGCACCAACATGCCTTCTACCGTCTGATAGAAGCCGCGGCGGTTTAGCAGCCCGGTCAGCGCGTCGGTAACGGCCTGTTTCTCCAGCTGTTGATAGAGATCGCGCACCACCGACATGTCCAGCACGGTCAGCACCATGGCTTTCTGGTCGGCAGGCAACGGCGCACAGGAGAGCGCCACGGGAAGCTGCGCAGCATTGCTGGTCAGCAAAATCGCGTCATGCACGCGGTAGGTCTCGCCCGAACGGTAATGCTGATAGAAGCCCGAGTCACGCCAGCTTTCGACTCTTGGTTCGAGCACGTAATCCAGCACGCTGGTTCCGCGCAGCTGTTCGACTTCGGTGTCGAGCAGGCGGCAGATCGCCGGGTTGGCGAAGCTGATCGTCCCGCCCTCTTCGACCACCAGAATGCCTTCGGCAACGTTTGCCAGCACCGAGGCATTGAAGGCGCGGGCCGCTTCCAGCTCGTGCGTCAGTTTCTGCAGGGCGCGGCGATTGCGTTGCTGCTCCAGAAGCGCATGGACCTTGGGCTTGAGTACGTTAGGGTCGAAGGGTTTGAAGAGATAGTCGGTGGCGCCGCTGGCATAGCCTTTCTGCACGGCGTCTTGGGACTGCTCGTTGGCAGTCAGGAAAATGATGGGGGTCAGGCGCGTCCGCTGACTGCCGCGCATCAGGCGCGCGACCTCGAAGCCGTCCATGCCAGGCATCTGGACGTCCAGCAGAACCAGGTCCACTTCCTGTTCCAGAAGAATCGTGAGCGCTTCGATGCCTGAGCTCGCGGTGATGATGCGCCAGTCTGTCCGTTGCAGGACAGCGCACATGGTCACCAGATTCTCAGGGTAATCATCCACGACCAGTAAAACAGAGGATCCATCATTGGCTTGGGGTTGCGCGCATTCCATGCTGCTTCTCTATGTGTGGCATGAAGCCCGGTCCCCCGGGAATACCCTCATGCGATGAGTCAACTCTAGCCCGGTCTGTGGAAAAGCAGTAGCAAAGGAAGCTCATTGCCATCAGCAAACTGAAAACGGGCCGACTAACGGTATTTACCTGGAGGCCGCACGCACCTTGCCCTGGAGCAGATGTGACAGCACTTTGAGGTCACTGGTTCTGTAAACCGGCATTAACAAATCGTCCGACAATCCGTATAACGACGCCCCGAAACCTCCGGCCAACGCTTTCCAAAGCTGGCACTGGACTTATCGGGAAGGACGAAAATGATAGACCTTGGTTCGTGGAATCTCAGCATTCCAGTGGGCTCACCTCCTAAAACCATTGAAACCTCGCAATTGACGCGGGGATACGACGGCAAATATTTCGAATCGCATACAAACCGGATCTTCTTCTGGTCGCCCGTTACCGGTACTCGTACCGAAAACGCCAAGTATCCGCGCAGCGAGCTACGCGAAACGTGGTCCAACGGCACCCTGCACAACTGGAAATACCCTGACGCCGACAACTTCCTGAACGCGACGCTCGAAGTGAATCAGGTTCCGTCATCGGGCAAGATCGTCATTGGCCAGATTCACGCTTATCAAAGCACCGAACCGATGGTCAAAGTCGAGTACCAGTACAAGCAGGATCAATCCGCCGGCAACATTGTCGTCAAGGTCCGTAACCGCTTCGACGATAAACACAGCCGGGTTATCAAGCTGGCCGAAGGCGTTCCGCTCAACGAGCGCTTCAAATACATCATCCATCTCAGTCGACGCGGAGAACTCAGCGTGAGCGCGCGCGACATGAACTGGAAGACCAAGGTTAGCGCAACCTGGCGCGACAAACCGCTCTATTTCAAGGCTGGCGTGTACGTACAGGACAATAAAGGCTACTCCAACGAAGGCGGCAAGGCCACGTTCTATAACCTGGATATCGATCACAACACCTGAGCGCACTTAAAAGAAAAGGCCCGCACTCTTTCGAATGCGGGCCTTTTTTATACGGAGCGAAGTATCAACGACCCGCTTTGAACTCACTTTCGGCTGCCAGGAAGCGTTCCTGCATGCTGGTCGAAGCACGCTTGCCGATGCGGCTGAAGACCACGATGGCGATACTGGCGAACAGGAAGCCCGGGATGATTTCGTACAACCCAATGGTATCGAACTGCTTCCAGAGCACGACGGTCAGCGCGCCCACCACAACGCCCGCCAAGGCACCGTTACGAGTCATGCCTTTCCACAGCACCGAAATCAGCACCACCGGCCCGAACGCTGCACCGAAGCCGGCCCAGGCATAGCTCACCAGACCCAGCACGCGGTTCTCAGGATTGGCTGCGAGCATGATCGCCACCAGAGCAACCAGCAGAACCATCGCGCGGCCGACCCAGACCAGCTCAAGCTGCGAAGCACCCTTGCGCAGATAGGCCTTATAGAAGTCTTCGGTCAGCGCGCTCGAGCACACCAGCAGCTGGCAGCTCAAGGTACTCATCACGGCCGCCAGAATGGCGGACAGCAGCACACCGGCAATCCACGGGTTGAACAGCAGTTTTGCCAGTTCGATGAACACCCGCTCAGGGTTTTCGGTGACAGGACCTGCCACGTCAGGGTTTGCCGAGAAATAGGCGATGCCGAAAAAGCCCACTGCAACCGTACCGCCCAGGCACAGGATCATCCAGGTCATGGAAATGCGGCGAGCATTGGCGATCGACTTGACCGAGTCA